>JAYVSA010000219.1:0-3211 GCA_043775765.1 Breznakibacter sp.
CCT
Source organism: Breznakibacter sp. (assembly GCA_043775765.1). Lineage (GTDB taxonomy): Bacteria > Bacteroidota > Bacteroidia > Bacteroidales > Marinilabiliaceae > JAGPHP01. Next base: position 4 of record JAYVSA010000219.1, read on the forward strand.
CACGAAGGGCGAATTTACGGCAGAGACTTATGCTAAACCGAAGATTCCAGCGCGAGCTATTTTTATTGGAATATTATTTATCATCATCATCATTATAGTTGTTTCTGGAGGGAATAATAATCGCAACAACTCTATGGGCAAAGATCTTCCTTTTTGGATGCTCTTAGGCATGCTTGGCTCAAGTGGGAGTTCGCGTGGTAGTAGTGGGGGTTTCGGTGGGTTTAGTTCTGGTGGAGGTAGCTTTGGTGGTTTTGGAGGCGGTGGCTTTGGTGGTGGTGGAGCTGGCGGAAGCTGGTAGATAGAAGTAAATTACGTAATATTATATCAAGCCTTAAATGTATTTTAGAATATATTTAAGGCTTTTTTCTGCCTCTTTATGCTGTTTGTATTTGCCTTACCCATTCAAACATGGCTACGGCTGTGGCTTGTGCAACGTTCATGCTCTGAACAGGGCCGTTTAGAGGGACATATACTACTTTTTGGCATTTTTGGAGAATATCGATAGGAATACCTGTATTTTCTGATCCCACCAGAAGAGCCATTTTTTGCGGTAATTGAGTTTGGTAGATGTTGGTGGCAGTGGTAAATGTTTCGAGTGCCACGGTTTGAAAATCTGTAGGAATAAATTCGAAAGGATCATCACTATCGGCTATTTGCCATTTTATTATTTCAGACGCTCTTCCGCCTACACGCCTGATTTTAAAATCTTTATAGCATTTGTTCGGGTTTAGAAAGATGACGTTTTCGCACCCGACATTACCTGCCAGTCGGATGATGGAGCCTATGTTTTCAGGCGTTTGGAGTTTATAGGCAATGATTATTAGATTCCCATTGAACGATTGTTCTTTCTCTTTAAAAAATTCGGTGGAGTTATTTGTTAACATTTTTCTGTCGATACTTGAGTTAAGCCCAATGAGATTCCTGTTTCTAGCATCAGATTATAGGCCTCTTCAAAATCGTTTTGAATTTTCCCGTCTAGAATAGCATCTTTTATAATTTCCTTGATATCACCTATTTGTCGGCAGGGAGTAAGTCCAAAACACTTCATTATTAGCTCACCCGAAATTGGCGGTTGGAAATTGCGTACTTTATCTTTCTCCTCAATCTCTTTTAGTTTACGTCTTACAACTTTAAAATTCCTCAAATAGCGCTTGACCTTATCTTCATCTTTTGAAGTGATGTCGGCCTCACAAAGGGTCATCAAATCGTCTATATTATCGCCTGCATCAAAAAGCAAACGGCGCACAGCGGCATCCGAAACTTCGTCTTCCGACAAAACAATTGGGCGCATGTGCAACGACACAAGATTTTGTACAAATTTCATCTTCTCATTGAGAGGCAATTTCATTCGTTTGAATATATCACTAACCATTCGTTCTCCCAGATGGTTGTGCCCGTGAAAAGTCCAGCCCAGCTTGGAATCGTATCGTTTCGTGCGCGGTTTGCCAATGTCGTGTAAAATGGCACTCCAACGTACCCAGAGGTCGTTCGTGTTTTGGCAAATATTATCCAAAACGGTGAGTGTGTGGTAGAAATTATCTTTGTGGCGAATGCCATTTACCATATCAACCCCTTTTAACGCTTGCATTTCGGGAAAGATAATGGATAGCAAACCCGATTTCTCGAGCAGTTTAAATCCCACGGACGGTTTTGGTGATAATATTATTTTGTTGATTTCTTCGGCAATTCTCTCTTTTGTGATAATTTTTATTCGTTCATGATTCCGTTCAATGCCTTTAAAAGTCTCCTCTTCAATGATGAAGTTGAGTTGTGAGGCAAATCGAATGGCACGCATCATGCGAAGTGGATCATCGGAGAAAGTGATGTCTGGATTTAGAGGTGTTTTAATAATCTGTTCTTCAATATGTTGTAGACCACCAAACGGATCTAAAACATCTCCCCAAGTGTTTTTATTCAGAGATATTGCGAGTGCATTAATGGTGAAATCGCGACGGTTTTGATCATCTTCCAAAGTACCAGATTCCACGGTTGGGTTTCGGCTATCTTCGTTGTAGGACTCTTTTCGGGCACCAACAAACTCTACTTCTAGGTCGCGATACTTAATCATGGCCGTTCCGTAAGTTTTAAATACCGCAAGTTTTTTAGATTTTAGTTTCTCGGCAACCTTCTCGGCTAAAGTTATTCCATCGCCAATAACCACCATGTCGATGTCTTTCGATGGACGATGCAGATATAAGTCTCTTACGTAACCTCCTATCACATATACGTTTACGTTGTTTTCGTCGGCAACACTGCCTACTACTTTAAAAATGGGGTGATCGATATTTTGAGTCATTGATATCTTGTTCATTGGCACATTAATTGTGTTTCGAATTGCAAATCTACAACATATTTGTAAAATAGTTTGTTCTAAGAGATGTGTAAAAGATTGCAAGAATAAAATAATTAACTAATCTAAATAGTTAGATATATTTAATAATTTATTTATCTTTGCATAATTAAAAGAAATATATAGAGTTTAAAAATAGAAATTATGGTACAGTTTTTAACTGCTGAAACCTTTAAGCAAAGGGTTTTCAACTATGAAAAGAATGAGAAATGGGTATTCGAAGGTGAGCGTCCGTGTATGATTGATTTTTATGCCGATTGGTGCGGTCCCTGTAAAATGGTAGCTCCAATTTTGGAAGAATTATCGAAAGAGTACGATGGAAGAGTGGATATTTATAAAGTCGATACTGAGGTTGAACGTGAATTGGCCTCTATTTTCGGCATTCAAAGCATTCCTTCGCTTTTATTTGTGCCTAAAGAGGGTCAGCCTCAAATGGCTCAGGGTGCACTGCCAAAGGCATCCTTTATAAAAGCGATTGGTGATGTTTTGATGGTAAACTAATTGTTGCTAATTTTACCTCATTAAAATTAAAAAGATGAAGAAAATACTATTATTTGCCATTGTGCTATCATCAACATTTTTTGCCGCGTGTGAAGCCCAAAGTAAAAAGGCAACACCTTCTGATTCAAAGGCCTTATTGGTATCCGATAAAAATATTGGTCAAGAAGTTATTCATCTCGATAACGAGTCGTTTAAGAAACTTGTGTTCGATTTTGCAACGCTTAAAGAGTGGAAGTATAGCGGGAGACTTCCTGCAATAATTGATTTTTATGCAGATTGGTGTGGCCCTTGTAAAATGCTGGCACCCCATTTGGAAGAGATTCAAAAGATGTATAAAGGTAAGTTGCAGGTTTATAA
>JAYVSA010000220.1:0-13389 GCA_043775765.1 Breznakibacter sp.
AGTCATAAATGGACTGCTCTTGGGGCAGGCGTTTTTGTCACTGACACCATTGAGAACACAAAAGTTAGTGGCTTGGCATTTGGGAAAAATTTATTCCGCTGGACGAGCAATTACAAGGGTTGCGTATCATATTCCGATGTCGAAATAGCATACAACACAAGAAAAGCTACCGTTGGCCCGTCGCAAACACTTTGTGCTGATAGTACTATTTTAATTGCCAACAATGTGTCCCCGGCCGATGGTTCTTGGACGGTTGTTGGGGGCACAAGCCAAGCTGCTTTTGCTAATATGCACGATCCATCTACCAAAGTTTCCAATCTTGGTCGTGGTCTAAATGTTTTACGTTGGAGTGCTTCTTACAAGGGTTGTGTTACTAGTGCTCAAATGAGCGTAACCAATGACTTGCCTAGCGATGCTTATGCTGGTAACACGCAAGAAATTTGTTCGAGTTCTACTACGCTCGATGCAACTCATGTTGAAATTGGCTCGGGTAGTTATTGGAAAATTCTTACTGGTTCTGCCGTTATTAAGGATTCGTTGAACGAGAAATCTCCAGTAACCAATCTATCACAGGGAGATAACGTTCTTCAGTGGGTTGCTAAAAATAATCTCTGTACCATTGTCGATGAGGTGCTTATTAAAAACAATACACCTTCAACGCCTTATGCAGGTGCCGATTTTGAATCGTGTAACAACACCATCAATCTTAAAGCTACTATTCCTTCGTTTGGAGTTGGTTCTTGGAGCATTATGTTGGGAGCTGGCAATATTGAAACGCCTACTTCTGCCGAAACGGTTGTTACCAATTTAAAAGAAGATATCAACCTTTTCAAATGGAGTGTTGTGAAGGGCAATTGCCTTTTGGAAGATTCGGTAAAGGTTACCAACAATACTCCTACTAAGTCCAATGCTGGTCCGGATATTAAAGATTGTAAGGATTATGCTACTCTCGATGCCAATATTCCTGTAAATGGCTCTACGGCTCTTTGGTCTATTGTAACGGGTACGGGAACTTTTGCCTCTTTCACCGATCCTAAAACCGTTATCAGTGGTTTAGGTTTTGGCGATAACTCGTTGCGTTGGACAACCTCTAAAGGAAGTTGTTTCTCTTCTGATGTCGTTATGGTTTTCAATAGAGTGCCCGATCAATCTAAAGCTGGTGCCGATCAGGTCATTTGTGAGAATTATACCACTTTAAATGCCAACGATCCAACAAGTGGTATTGGTACGTGGAGCGTGATGAGTGGTTTAGGTGAATTTGTCGATCCTCATAACTTCCAGTCTGTGGTTAAAGGTGTTGGTTTTAAAGAGAATATCTACAAATGGACTATTCACTATGGTTCTTGTAGCACGGAGGATCTAATCATTGTCAATTCCAATAAAGCGTATGCCAATGCGGGTGCCGATGATGTCTCTTATGATGGAACCTATGAACTGGCTGCGAACAAGGAGGATAATACTCCAGGACAATGGTCTGTATTAGCAGGCCATGGTGATTTTAAGGATTTAAATAATTTCAATACGGTGGTTTCTGGACTCAGAAGCGGTATAAACACCTTCCGTTGGAAAATTACGGTTGATAAATGTGAAGCTTTTGACGATGTTAGTATCAACTATAAAGTTGTGCCTAATGCCGCATTTATTGTGAATACCAATGAGGGTTGCTCGCCACTTGAAGTTAAATTCACCAACTATACAGTAGGTAGAGACTCATCATTCTTATGGGATTTTAGCGATACGCAAACCTCTATTGTGCGTCATCCAACTCATGTTTTTGAAACTCCAGGTTCCTACATTGTAACGCTTACAGCAAAAGGCCCAGATGGGATTGATGCTACTTATGCAAAAACGATTACCGTTCGTCCTCATCCTGTTGCCGATTTTTCTGGAACACCAGAAGTTGTCTATGTTCCTGGTGATCAAGTTCGTTTCTATAACTTCTCTACTGAGGCAGTGAATTATAAGTGGTATTTTGGCGATCAGGTGACTTCTGTGGAACGAAATCCTATTTATGAGTATTCTAAAATAGGTGTCTACTCGGTCTCTCTTTTGGTTGAGAATATTTATGGTTGTACCGATAGTATCTCTAAAATAGATTATATTACAGCCTTGCAGCAGGGATTCATTGTGTTTCCTAATGCATTTACGCCTCGTGGCTCATCGAGTGGCACAGGAAGTGTAAATAGTACGAGTGAAAACTCTATTTTTAAGGCATTTAGCAAGTTTGTAGTGTCTTATGAGTTGCAGATTTTCAATCAATGGGGACAATTAGTCTATTCATCTACCGATATTGATGCTGGCTGGAATGGTGAATATAAAGGTCAGGTGGTCCCTCAGGGTGTTTATGTTTGGAAGGTTACCGGCAAATTCGTCAGTGGAAAAGAGTTCCATGATGTAGGAAATGTGATGGTAGTTCGATAAATTTACTTTATGATTCGTTTTTTTAAATTTCTTATACTCCTTCTTTGTCTCTTCACAGGTTTAAGAACTGTGAAGGGACAAGATGGTATGTATTCTCAATCGTATGCTGCTCCTATGCTCATAAGTCCATCTTTTGCTGGGCTGAGTTTTGGGAGTAGATTATCGTTAAATTATCGCGACCAGTGGCCAGGGGCATTGCAGGCTTATAGAAATTATGCCCTTTCGTGGGATGGGTTCTTCGAAAATTATAATTCTGGTGTTGGTATCATGTTTAATAGAAACGATCAAGGGCATGGTATGTATGTCTATCAAAATTTATCGTTTCTTTATTCTTACGATCTCGAAATTGTTAGAGGCTATTATATTCGCCCAGGAATGCAGTTTCAATATGTAGACAGAGCCATAGATTTTTCGAAACTCTATTTTGGAAACCAAATCAACCCCGATAATGGTGAAGTAACCCTCAGTACCAGTGGCAGTGGAACTGAACATACTTACAAATTCGATGTAGGTGCATCTGTTATGGGCTATACTGATTTTGCTTGGTTCGGCTTTGGTTTCGACCACTTAGTGAAGGGGCAAATTGGATATACCGACATGGGTAATTATAACAATATTAAAACAACTGTTTATGGTGGCACAAAGTTTAATTTACATAAAGTTTTGGCTGGTCAAACACAACAAACACTCTCTTTTGCTTTTCAATACTTAAATCAAGGTGGTTTCAATCAGCTGAATATTGGTACTTATTATTTTCTAAATCCGCTCGAAATAGGAGTCTGGTATCGTGGCGTACCTGTCGAAAAAGTGGGCTCGTATGTAAATAATGATGCCTTAATATTTATAGCTGGTATTACTCTTGGCCCTGTTAAATTTGCATATAGTTATGATTTAACGCTTTCGCCACTAGCTGGTTATAGTGGTGGAGCTAATGAAATTTCTCTGGTTTGGCTAATAAATAGTTCTTTTACTGGCAAGAGTCGCCATGGCGCAATTCCATGCCCAGGTGTTATTAATGGCTCCAATACATCGCGTAAATTCTCCTCAACTCGACGTTAGATTTACAATTGCCCTGTTTTCATCTCTATTATTGCATTATTCTCATCTTGCGAACTATTTTTTTAAGTAAGTTTAACATTATAAGTTTCCAAATGAATTCCTATTCTCTTATATTTGCGAGATTTTGAATAAAAACCTCGTAAAATAATTGTGCCATGGAACATTCAGACAATAGTTCATCTAATCAAAAACCAATGAATAAAACGTACGTTTTCACTACTTCAATCTTTGCAGTTGCAATTGCATTATTATTTGTTCTTCACTTTTCATCTGCATCTTGCTCTAAGAATGCCGATGCTAATGGCGTAAATGCTAAAGGTGATATTTTCCCAGTTGCCTATGTTGATACAGATTCGCTGTTGTTGCAATACAACTATGCCAAAGCTATTAATGAAGATATTCTGAAAAAAGAGGAGAAACTTCGTGCAAGCTTTAATGAAAAAGCAAAAGTGTTTCAGACTGATGCTGCCGATTTTCAAAGAAAAGTTCAAAACAATGGCTTTCTTTCACTCGATAGAGCTCAACAAGCACAAGAAGATCTTCGTCGTCGCGAAGCTGAATTACAAGAGCTTAATCAAAAACTATCAAATGAATTAATGGCTGAGCAAGATCGTGTGACGCGTGCATTGCGTGAAAACATCTCTTCGTTTTTGCAAGAGTATAACAAAGAAAAGGGGTATAAACTAATATTAAGCAATACCATGGGTGCCAATGTTTTATTTAGCGACAAAAGCACGAATATAACTAAGGAAGTTGTGATTGCACTAAATAAAAAATACGATGCTTCAAAGAAGTAAGCACTAAGTTCTTGAAAATGCGATTAGGAGAAATCTCTTAATCGCATTTTTTGTACCCCATCTTTTTATGAAAGCCCCATTGGAACCAAAATATTTTTCAAGAAATACAATATCAGACAATAATTTATCGCCACTGCAAGCCGGCTGTGATATTATTGTTGTAATCCCTGCATACAAAGAAGATAACTTACTTGTAACATTAAACTCGTTGCTCAATTGTACTCCCTCTCAATCTTCGGTGGAGGTTATTGTTGTTAATAATCTCCCGCAGGGGAGTTTCGAAAATACAATTGCTATTCAAAAGCAACTCAACACTCAAATCCTTAATCTCAATTGTGGCAATAATGCTTTTATTCGTTTTGTTCCTCTTGAAGAGTTTAATTTGCCTGTTGATAATTTTGGGGCTGGTTTAGCTCGAAAAATAGGTATGGACATTGCCGCTAAACGTCTCTTTAATGCTGGTAATGAGAACGGTATTATTGTTTCTCTTGATGCCGATTGTTTGGTGGAAACCAATTACTTTGTTGAAATTGAACACTATTTTAAAAATAAAAATAGAAAGGGAGCTTCAATTTATTTTGAGCATCCGCTCCACGGGTTACTCCCCGCAATCAATTATCAGGCTATTACTCAGTATGAGTTGCATCTTCGTTATTACAATCTGATGCTCTTACACATCGGTTTTCCTCATGCTTTTCAAACCGTTGGAAGTAGTTTTGCTGTGCGTGCCGAGACGTATGTAAAAGCTGGCGGAATGACGAAAAAAATTGCTGGGGAGGATTTTTATTTTATCCAAAAAGTTCTTTCGCTCGGAGGATTTGGCAATATGCTTAAAACCACCGTTTATCCATCTGCTCGACTCTCCTCAAGGGTTCTTTTTGGTACTGGTGCTGCCGTTACCAAATTTGTGCAAGAGGAAGCCACGAGTTACTTTACTTTTAGAGTGGAGCCTTTTCTTCATCTTCAACTGTTTTTTGAAGCCAAGGATAAATTTTATAATACCCCATTCCAGGATTGGCATACTTTTTTAGAACCATTTGATCCTTCTCTTTTGTCATTTTTATCGTTTGCAAATACTTTAATACAACTTGAGAAATTAAAGCAGAACTGCGCAACTCTGGCTACTTTTCAAAAGCGCTTTTTTGCAATCATCGACGGATTGCTTATTGTGCGCTATCTTAACTATGTTCATGAAAAGTACGTTTCAAAAGTTGAGGTCTCTCGTGCGGTAAATGAGTATTTGAAACTCATTAATCACCCTCTAAAGCCGACTCTCGATATAGATCAACTGTTTCTTTTGCGACAACTAGAAAGAGAATTTGCTATTTGAAAATAGTATCAATGAATTCTGATAAAAAGGTCTGTTATAATAGATATTAATTTATCATTAGCCTTTTTCATGAGCATTTACCAAATAGAAATTTATATATTTACGACCGAAATACTAAAAATCTTCAATTTTAGTTAATTTGTTTATAGCTCAATTACCTAACTTTGCATTTTTGGATGTTTTTAGTTGATTGTTTTGTTATCATAACATTTAACCGTATTTGTTCATTTATAAGCTGTTTCTTAGCCTACATTTTAAAGCTTTAATTTATGTTTTTTAAAAATCGATTTTTTCGCCAATTTTTTCTAGTAGGACTCTTGTTTGTTCTTGGTTTGAACTCGGCACAAAGTCAAATCAAAAAATTCCTATCCTCGGAGCAAATTTCACAAACCCTTAAGGTTTCTACAGATCAGGGTGACTATTTTTTTAGCACCTATACTGTTACATCTGTTGAGGTGGAGTTTGTTGCCAAAGGTAAAGTCAATCCGCCTTCCTTTTCTTTAAATCCTGATTTGCAAAAGATGGATCCAATGGTTATGCAAAATCAAGAGTTTATTGAGTTTTCTACGGGTGCTATGGTGGTACATATTGATAAAAGACCTTTTAAAATTACCTATAAATTTAAAGATCGTGCCCTTTTTACCGAAGAGAAGGGGTATACGGAAAAAGATTCTGTTTCTGGATTTCGATTTAACCTCTCTCCAACCGAAAAACTTTTTGGGGGCGGTGAGCGTGTTTTAGGAATGGATCGTCGTGGAAATCGTCTTGAATTGTACAACAAAGCGAGTTATGGCTACGAAACAGAAGCGAAACTCATGTATTACTCTCTTCCAATTGCTATCTCCTCCAATAAATATATGATTGTATTTGACAATGGGGCAAATGGGTTTATGGATATGGGGGCTACGGAAAAGGATATTCTTCAATTTGAAGCTCTTGGAGGCAGGTCGAGTTACTTGGTTGTAGCTGCTGATAAATGGAGCGAATTAGCTACAAATTTTACCGAACTTACAGGTCGTCAACCAATGCCTCCTCGTTGGGCGCTTGGTAATATCTCCTCGCGAATGGGGTATCACTCTCAAAAAGAGGTTGAATCGGTTGTTAATATTTATCGTGCCAATAAAATACCGCTCGATGGCATTGTCATTGATCTTTTTTGGTTTGGAAAAACGCTTAAAGGAACTATGGGTAACTTAGATTGGTATCGCGACTCATTCCCAAAACCCGATCAGATGCTGGCTAATAATCTAGGAAAGGGTGTTAAAACAATATTAATTACGGAACCTTTTATTCTTAAGAATAGTCTGAAGTACAATGAGTGCTCAACTAAAGGGTTGCTCTGTACAAAACCTACTGGAGCTCCTTATTTGTTTGATTTCTATTTTGGCAATACGGGTTTACTCGACATTTTTAAACCTCAAACAAAAGAGTGGTTTTGGGATATTTATAAAACGAATACTCAATTGGGTGTTTCTGGCTGGTGGGGAGATTTGGGTGAACCCGAAGTGCATCCAAACGATATTCTTCATGTAAATGGAAAAGGATCGGCTGTTCATAATCAATATGGACATGAATGGGCTAAAATGGTTTATGAGGGTTATGCGAATGATTTTCCAGAAGTTAGACCAGTTATTCTAATGCGATCGGGTTTTGTCGGTTCACAGCGTTATGGGTTAATGCCTTGGAGTGGAGATGTGTCTCGTACTTGGGGTGGTTTGAAGCCACAAGTGGAAATTTCACTTCAGATGGGTATGCAAGGGTTGGCGTATATGAGTTCCGATCTTGGCGGTTTTGCAGGACTTTATAAAGATGCTGAGCTTTATACAAGATGGTTGCAATATGGCGTTTTTCAGCCAGTATATCGTACTCACGGACAAGAGGGTGTTTCTGCAGAGCCTATCTACTGGGATAAAGAGACTAAAGAGTTGGCAAAGCAAGCCATTCAATTACGATATTCTTTAATGCCCTATAACTATACCTTGGCTTATGAGAACTCTACTCTTGGATTGCCAATGATGCGTCCGCTTTTTTATTACGATGATACGCCTGCACTTTTAGATAATAAAACGGAATATTTTTGGGGTCCAAATATCCTTGTTGTTCCTGTTACGGAAAAAGGCGCAACAGGCACTCAAGTCTATTTGCCAAAGGGTAGTAGATGGATTGATTTTTATTCAAAGGCAAAATATGATGGGGGTACAACTATTCCGTACGGTTTAACGAAGGATCATATCCCAGTCTTTGTAAAAGCAGGTTCTTTTATTCCTATGGTTCCTGTTTTTCAATCAACGAATGATTATACATCTCAAAACCTTCAGGTTCACTACTATTTCGACGATTCAGTAACTAGCAGTAGTGGATATATGTATGAAGATGACGGTGTTTCAAAGAAATCGATAGCAAGAAATCGATACGAACTGATTAATTTTAATGCCGATAACAGTAAACGCGAATTAAAGATTACAATAACTCCCTCAAAAGCAGGGTACGATACCAAACCGCAAGTGCGCGATATCGAACTTTATGTCTATAAGCTTGGTTTAACACCATCTTCTGTTGAGGTTGGTGATGAGAAGATGAAGGTGCAGGATATTGAAGCGAATAGTTATATGATTTCAAAGGGTGCATTTTGGAATAAAAATGGGAATTGTCTCTTAGTTAAATATCAACTTGGGGTAATGCCTGTGGTTGCTGTAATTAATAAATCTTATTAATTCAAAATCAATTAATTCAGTTTTGCTTACAATCTGTAAGCTCCAAATATGAGGGGTTATTCTTTGGGATAGCCCCTTTTTATATGGTAGCAGGCATTCATTTGTCCTTGTTCTGATGCTGTTTGTCCTTAATATATCCAAATACAGTAATTTCGATATATCTTCGTGTTGTATATCGATATAAGAAATTACACGAACGAATTTTTCATTCCTTTGATAATTTCTTCAATACCAATATGTTATTATTCTAGAATGTTACTTTATATAAATAATTCATACTTTATGCGCAATTTTTATTTTGGTCTTATTGTTGGGCTACTCATTGTAGTAGCTTCTTGCTCACCCACTAAACAAAAAGAGGGTGCTTCTTGTAGTAATTCTAAAGAAGGTAAAGTTGTTGTTTACCAAGTGTTTACACGTTTGTTCGGTAATAAGAATGCAACCAATAAACCTTGGGGTACAATAGAGGAAAATGGGGTAGGGAAGTTCAATGATTTTAATGACCTTGCTCTTGAGGAGATTAAAAAACTTGGTATTACTCATGTTTGGTACACGGGCGTACCTCATCATGCCTTAATGACCAATTACTCTGCTTATGGTATCTCAAACGATGATCCTGATGTGGTAAAAGGCCGTGCTGGATCTCCTTATGCGGTAAAGGATTACTACAACGTAAACCCAGATTTAGCAACTGATCCAGCAAAAATACTCGATGAGTTTAAAGCTCTTGTTGAGAGAACACACAAACATGGATTGAAGGTTGTTATTGACATTGTACCGAACCACGTAGCGCGTCATTATCAAAGTATGTCTAATCCTAAGGGAACGGAAGATTTTGGCGCCTCAGATGATAAAACGGTTGAATATGCACGTAATAATAACTTTTACTACATCCCCAATAAACCCTTTCAAGTGCCAATTGCACAAAATGGGTACAAACCTCTTGGTGGAGATAAGCATCCTTTAGCCGATAGTCAGTTTGAAGAGAATCCAGCAAAATGGACTGGTAATGGAAGCCGTTTGGCACAACCAAAATTCGATGACTGGTACGAAACCGTTAAAATAAATTACGGTATAAAACCCGATGGATCTAAAGATTTTGACTCTATTCCATCTATTTACGCGACGAAAGATGTAGCGGCTCACTTTGAGTTTTGGTACGGAAAAACAGTTCCGAGTTCTTGGATAAAGTTCCGCGATATTGCTCTCTATTGGCAAGATATGGGCGTTGATGGTTTTCGCTTCGACATGGCAGAGATGGTTCCAGTTGAATTTTGGAGTTTCATGAATTCATCCATCAAGCATAAAAATCCACAAGCCTTCATTTTAGCCGAAGTTTATAATCCTGCCCAATATCGCAATTATATAAACATTGGTAAAATGGACTATTTATACGATAAAGTGGCCATGTATGATACTCTAAAGAATATTATGCAAGGTCGTGGTTCTGTTGATCATGTTCCTGCTATCCAAACACAAATAGCCGATATAGAACATCACATGCTTCATTTTTTAGAAAACCACGACGAACAGAGGCTGGCTAGTCCAGAATTTGCTGGAAATGGAGCTGTGGGCAAGCCTGCTATGGTTGTTTCGGCCACTATAAGTACTGCTCCAACAATGATTTACTTTGGACAAGAAGTAGGTGAGGCTGGCGAATTAAATTCTGGTTTTGGCTCACATAGTAGAACTTCAATCTTCGACTACACAGGTGTTCCAAATCACCAACGTTGGATGAATGGTGGGAAATTTGATGGCGCGTTACTCTCTGCCCAAGAAAAGTCGTTACGTGATTTTTATGTTCGGTTGTTGAATTTCACTAAAAATAGTAGCGCCTTAATGGGTAAATATGAGGAAATACAAGCACTCAATAGGTCATCAACCGCAAACTATGGCAAAGGTGTTTTGTCTTTTGTTCGTTGGTCCGATTCAGAAAAGTTAATCATTGTTTCTAACTTTGATAAAGCGTCTGTGTCTGAATTTATTTTAAATATTCCTGCCGATATTATAACCTCATTTGGGCTCACAGATGGCGAATATTCTGCCGTAGATCAACTTTATGGCGCTTCCACATCTGCTCTAACAGTAAAAGATGGGAAAGGTACTCTTAATGTCGTTGTGCAACCATTGGAATCGTTTATTTACAAGGTAAAATAATAGCAAATTTTATAGCTTAAAAGGGAGCATTTAATCGATGTTCCCTTTTTTAATTTATAATAGTTGAGTGTGTATATTTAGAATCGTTCCAAACAACGCTTTTTATCTTTTTTGTAAACCATCTTAACTTTCACAAATACAATAGTTTAGATGTATTTGAATGTTAAAAAGTATTGAAATTCATCAAATAAAGAATAATGTCGCTATTATTTAGACAAAAAACCGTGTACATTTGCCGACAATTCTCAATTTATCATTTTCTTAAGATATGGAAAACGAACCATTATTGCTGTTTTTTGTAGTCGGCTTAGTGCTTGTTGGAGGAGCTATTGTCTTCTCTCATTTCTTTGCACCTACTTCATCAAACATAGCGAAATCTGAGGCTTATGAATGCGGTATTCCTGCAAAAAACAAAGCTTGGATTCAGTTTAATGTAGGGTATTATCTCTTCGCAATTATCTATTTGGTTTTCGATGTGGAAATCGCATTCATCTTTCCTTGGGGAGTTGTAATGAAGGAGATGGGTATGCAAGCATTTATCGAAATTGTTATATTCTTCTTTATTTTAGGTTTGGGTTTATTATACGCATTGAAAAAAGGAGCTTTAAAATGGCAATAAAAATTAAGTCAATGGCTTATGATGATTTCAAAGACAATGAAACTCTCGAGCTATTTAAGAAAACTGGTGGCAATGTCATTCTCACAACCGTTGATGATATTATCAATTGGGGGCGTTCAAATTCTATTTGGCCTCTTACTTTTGCTACAAGCTGTTGTGGTATTGAAATGATGGCGGCAGGTGCTGCGCGTCATGACTTTGCCCGTTTTGGTATTGAAGTTTATCGTGCTTCTCCTCGTCAGGCCGATGTTATAGTTGTAGCTGGTACTATTGTTCATAAAATGGCACCAATACTAAAACGTCTTTACGATCAAATGTCTGATCCTAAGTATGTTATAGCCATGGGTGCTTGTTCTATCTCTGGCGGTCCTTTTTACTATAACTCCTATTCGGTTGTTCGTGGTGTCGATCACGTTATTCCTGTAGATGTCTATATTCCTGGTTGCCCTCCACGTCCTGAGGCTTTGCTTTATGGGGTGATGCAACTTCAGAGAAAAATTCAGGCCGAGTCGGCTGAAAACAGATTACAAAATCGCAAAGAATTTATTTAAGAGATCTCATGAGTCAAGAAGTACTTAAACAAAAAATTGCGGATCTAATTCCTCAAGCCACTTTCAACGAAAATAAGCAGTTGGTTGACGTGGTGATACCAAAAGAAAATTGGTTGGCATCGGCTACTCTATTAAAGAAGAGTTTAGGTTTCGACTATTTAATTTCTCTTTCTGGTGTTGATTATCCTGCCTCATTGTCAATTGTTTGTCATTTTAGAGCAACAGCATCTAACCAAGAAGTTGTTGTAAAGATTCATGACACAAACAAAGATTCAGCCACCATTGATTCTGTTACGTCTGTATGGGCATCGGCCGAATTCTTTGAGCGTGAAGTGTATGATTTGCTAGGCATTACATTTACAAATCATCCTGATTTAAGAAGATTGTTTCTTGAAGATGACTATGTTGGCCATCCGTTGAGAAAAGATTTCGTTGATGAAATAAACATTATTGAACGCTAGTCAATTATGTCTGAAAATAGAGATACCGTTATTTTAAAAGAGCACGAGGATTACATCATTAACATGGGACCTCAGCATCCATCAACGCATGGTGTGCTTCGCTTTGAACTAAATTTGAGAGGTGAAACTGTTGTTGAGGCTGTTCCTCACTGTGGTTACATTCATCGTGGCATCGAAAAGATGTCTGAAAAGATGACTTACCCTCAAATTATTCACCTTACCGACCGTATGGATTACCTTTCGGCGCACATGAACAACGAGGCTTTAAGTCTTTTGGTTGAAGGCGCTGTGGGTGTTGAAGTTTCGGATAGGGTTAAAGTTATACGTACAATTTTATCTGAGCTCTCTCGTTTGGCTTCGCATCAGTTGTGGTGGTCGGCTTTTGGTATGGATATGGGTGCATTAACGACCTTTTTCTATGGTCTTCGTGATCGTGAAAAGATTTTGGATATTTTTGAAGAGTCGTTTGGCTCTCGTTTGCTTCACTCTTACATTATTCCTGGTGGATTGATGAATGATGTGCATCCGAACTTTCAAAATAGAATTAAAGAGTTTATCACGTATTGCAGAAAGAAACTTCCTGAATATGACCAACTGCTTACGGGTAACGTTATTTTTCAAGAGCGTACCAAGGGTTTAGGTATTCTTTCAAAGGAGGATGCAATTAGTTTTGGTGTTACTGGTCCATCGGGTAGAGCCTCTGGTTTTGCTTGTGATATTCGAAAAGTAAAGCCTTATAGTGCATACGATAAAGTGGAATTTAAAGAGATACTATATACCGAAGGGGATACATTCCACCGTTACAAAGCTCGTATAGATGAGATGTATCAGTCGCTCTATATCCTCGAGCAATTGGTTGACAATATTCCAGAAGGTAATTTTGCCGAGAAGATGAAACCAATTCTTAAGTTGCCTGAGGGAGAGTTTTTTCAAAGTGTTGAAACTGCTCGTGGCGAACTAGGCGTTTATGTGGTGAGTGATGGTAATAAAAATCCGTATCGCATTAAATTTAGAACTCCGAATTTCTCTAACTTGTTTGTTATTAATAAGTTGGCAGCAGGTAATAAGATTGCCGATTTAGTGGCAATTAGTGGTTCGCTTGATTTAGTTATACCTGATATTGACAGATAATTTTCTACAAATATGGGAATGAATATTTATGATTTTTCAACAATGACTTCAGCTATTCACCAATGGCTCGAATCAACGATGTCTCCATTTTGGGCTCTCGCATCTGAGTTTCTTCTTGTAGGTGTTGGTTTCTTGTTAGTGTATGCTGT
>JAYVSA010000221.1:0-10530 GCA_043775765.1 Breznakibacter sp.
GGCAAAACACCAGTCGCTACCGATCATGTTGAGTGTCACTACCACGGTATGTTGCTCGATGGAAGCGTTTTTGATAGCTCTGTGGAGCGTGGCGAACCAGCTGTTTTTGGTGTAAATGAGGTTATTGCAGGATGGGTTGAAGCCCTTCAATTGATGCAAGAAGGCTCAAAATACCGTTTATTCATACCATCTAACATGGCTTATGGTGAGCAAGGTGCGGGTAACTCCATAGCACCCAACTCAACACTTATTTTTGATGTAGAATTAATTAAAATCCAATAATTTTAAATAACTGTAATTTATGAAATTAAGATTCTTAACATTGGCGTTAGCGGCAACAATTGTAACCATCTCTTGTGCACGCATTCCTCACACAGGAAAAGTAACCTTGAAAAACGAAACCGATAGCGTTAGTAATGCCCTAGGTTATATGTTTGCGACTCAAATGGTTGCTAACTTCCAAGGCCCATTCGATACAATTGACGTATCGGCGGTGGCAAAAATTTATGCGAAAAGTAAAATCAAAAAAGAGATGTTGGAGCGTTACAAAACATCTTTCGATTCTATTAGCGAAGCAATGTTCTATGCTGGATTATTCAACCAGTTGTCGAGCCCAAAAAACAACATTTTCGATCAAAAAACGGGTGATGCTTACTTAAGAGGTGTGTACACAAAAGGTATGCAACGCAAACAAGAAGTAAAATCAAAAGGTGGTGCACAAAACCTCGTTAAAGGTCAAGCCTTTTTATCGGAAAACGGTAAAAAAGCTGGTGTTACAACTACGGCTTCTGGACTTCAATACGAAATTATTAAAGCTGGTAACGGCCCTAAACCTAAATCAACAGACAAAGTTAAAGTACACTACCATGGCACTTTGCTCGATGGCACTGTTTTCGACAGCTCTGTACAAAGAGGCGAGCCAGTTACATTTGGCGTAACACAAGTTATTCCAGGCTGGACAGAAGCTCTTCAATTGATGTCGGTAGGTAGCAAATACAAACTCTATATTCCTTCAAATTTGGCTTATGGAGAACAAGGTGGCGGCGAGAAAATTGGTGCTAACGAAACTCTTATTTTTGAAGTTGAGTTACTCGAAATCACAAAATAATTAACCTCTCGGATTGTAAAATTCGAGTTGCATAAAATAGAGGGCAGACTTTCGAGTCTGTCCTCTATTTTGTTTTGGGCGTGCTGGCAAGAGGGTAATTGTTATTAAAAAAACTAAGCCTATTTCTAATTGGTATTACAGAACAGATCGATGATATAAGTAGTAGAATAGAAATGATGTTCATTTACTTAGACAGATTTATAAGAAAGATTATGGTTTATCCCATACCAGCTGCTGCAAATGGCATTTAGCTAAAGTTTTCGTCAAATTCATAGTTGATGAAACGGTGTCAGTTGAGAACGTAAAAATAGACAAGTCATTAAACGAAATAGGCTGCCTATTTTACAGACAGCCTATTTTAATGTGTATTTGTGCAATATTAGTTTCTGATAATCTTATCGGTATAAGTATCACCGTTTAAATTGCTCACCTTTAGGAGATAGATTCCTTTAGGTAATTTATTAAGGTCTAAGGTTAAAGTCGCAGCATCTATTTGTTCCTTTATGAGTTCCACACCCGAAACGTCAAGCAACACAATTGTATAATTGTTCATTTCGCTTATTTCAATAGTAAGCACCGACTGTGTTGGATTAGGATATGCCTTTACAGCAACCCCACTTGCCGTCAAGGTTCTCAAGGCAGATGAACCAGAAAATTGCGCAGTATATGAAGTGCCAAATATTTGTGGAACAACTACGCCAGCCTCGTAGGTGGTGTTAGTAGAACTTTTCCAGTTTGTAAAAGTACTATTTGCTTTTTGGGTTAATGGGAAAATATAATCACCCAAATCACCATTGGCGAAAAAGGCCTCAACACCAATATAACTCACGCTGTTTGGAAGCGTTACTTGGGTTAATTCATTGTAATTAAAAGCATAATCACCAACTGATTCAAGCGTAGAAGGCAGTTCAACTTCCTTAATGCCCTTATGATAGAAAACACCAGAAATAACATAGTACTGGCTTTCCGACCCTTTGGCAATTCCAGTAACGGTTTGTCCGTCGAGAGTAGATGGGATAACGATATATTTTATATCGAAATTATAACTACACGATTGAATTACACCATTAGTAACCACCACATCCTCATCTTTAAGCGTGTAGACGTATTTTGCGGTAAAGGAAGCGTAGGTACCCAACGCAATTGTTGACCCTACATTATAGAGTGTTCCATCATATCCAATCCACTTCTCAAACTCATTGTTTGGGGGAGTTGGCAGGGTAATTTCAGCAATATTATCTCCAAAGAAAGCATACATACCAATAGATGTAAGGTTATTTGGCAGAATAATTTCGGTAATATCGTTGAATTCGAAAGCTCTAATACCAATTGTTTTTAAGCTTTGTGGAAGTATAATTTCTTTTAAATCATTAGAACTAAAAGCACTTTCGCCAATAGTTTCCATAGTTGAAGGAAGCACGACTGTTACAATTCCCTTATTTTCAAAAACCCCTGTATATCCATCGGCAATACCAAGCACGGCTACTCCATCCAAGGTAGAGGGAATTATGATATCTTTAAATCCGTTTGCAAAATCGTAACTACACGAAGTAATAATGCCTTGTGCGTTTACCACCACATCATTATCCGTAAGGGTGTATATAATTTTTGCACTAAATTCAGAATTGTTGTAAGTTATCGATTCGCCACCCGCAATGTGGGCACCATTATTTGTAACATCTAACCAATATTGGAATCCTGCAATTGAAGGTGTAGGAAGCGTTAGAGTTGTAATGCCATCGTTATAAAAAGCATACCGTCCAATAAAGAGTACGCTGGTTGGTATTACTACCGATGTAAAGCCTGCACCTTGGCCATCAAAAGCACTGGCGCCAATATATTTTACACCCGTGGGAATGGTTACCGATGTGAGTTGATTTCCTTTAAACGCATAATCGCCAATTCGGGTTAAGGTTGAAGGCAGAGTTACTTGGGAAATTCCTCTACCCATAAAACAATCGGGAGCAGCAAAATTTTCATTTTGAATATCGATAACAGTTTGTCCATCAAGTGTTGACGGAATGATGATGTTCTTGATAGTAAAATCGTAGCTACATGATGTTATTACACCATTTGTAACCACCACATCGTTATCTGTTAATGTGTAAGCGGCCGTTATAGCCGTTGCCATATTGGCAAAAACAGTTACTGCCAAAAGTGTGGCAAATAATCTTTTTAATTTTCTCATGTTTTTTTGCATGTTCATTGGGTTTAAAATTAATAAAGGAGTTTTTTCTTATTTAATTAAAGGGTCAAATATAACTAAAATTCCATATTCAACACAGTTTGTTCAAACATTCATTTCATTGATTTGCATTAAAGCCATTGTTGTATTTGTGCGACACCATCGGTCTTATCTAACTCACGTTAAAATAGAGTCGAGTGGATAGATTTGTTGCTGTTGGATGCTAGTTAAAGGTTCGATTAACGAGAGACCAACATTGAAATAAAAAAGCTATTTTAGCGCATCATTAACCTAAAAAAATGAAAATGAAAAAACTAAATTTCCTAATTCTCACTATTTTGGTACTGAGCTATGCATGTTCAAACCACCAAAAATCGAAATTGCATGATGGTGACACCAAAGAGTCTGGCCACGCTTGCTGTAAAGCGCTAAAGCCTGTATTGAAGAAGGTTGGCGAAACCAAGAGCGATCTAAAAGTTCCCGAATCGGTGTGTTACGATTCGATAAGAAACATTGCTTATGTGAGTAATATAGATGGTGAATCGGTGGCCAAAGATGGTAAAGGCTTCATCTCTAAAATAGATTTGCAGGGTAATATTGTGGAGCTAAACTGGATTAGTGGGCTCGATGCACCAAAAGGAATGGGCATTTACAACGATTTACTCTATGTAACCGACGTTGATAACGTGGTAGTTATTGATATTAAAGCGGGTAAAATTACCAAAAAGATTCCCGTTAAAGGAACTCAATTCTTGAATGATATAGCAATAGACAAAGCAGGCGTAGTATATGTTACAGAGTCGAAGCAAAACGTGGTTTATGCGCTGAAAGGCGATGTCGCTGAACTATTCATCAAGGGAGAAGGATGGGGTTTTGCTAATGGTTTGACCATTGATGGCGACAACTTACTAATTGGTGTTGGTAACCAGTTAAAAGCTTATTCATTTGCCAAAAAAGAACTCACAACGTTGGTGGATAGCAGTGGTGGCATTGATGGTTTGAATAAGGTAAAGGAGAATACCTATCTTATTTCCGACTGGACGGGCAACATCAGCATCATAGAACCTGCTCAAGCGCGTATTATTCTTCAAAAGGCGGTTGATAAGATTAATGCTGCCGATATGGAGTTTGTAGCGAGTAAAAACTTGGTTCTTGTGCCAACGTTTTTCGACAACAGAGTGGTTATTTATCAATTAGATTGGGAATAGATTCATTCATTAGCATTAAGCGACATTCAAATAGAAGCACAGGGTGAAAGCTCAGTGCTTTTTTGTGACAGGTGATGGAGTGAAAACGAAGTCTCACAATAAAAAAAAGCCGCCATATCTTATGCAAGAGATATGGCGGTAAGGTGTAGATGAGAAGGGGGATTCGCAACCGCTTCAACTACCCTATTTAATGAATAATTTATCGGTAATAAAACTTATAGTTACCCGCATCAATGCGTAGTATAAAGATACCAGACGTTAAATTACTAACGTCAATGGTATTAGAATTTCCTTCGAGCAACTTGACACCACTCATGTTATATATCTGATATCTCGCATCTACCGGTACACCCATGATGTGAATTGTTTTATTAGAATAGACGATGGATATCTTCTCGCTTTCAACAATCTCAACCGGAGTGAATTGATCTTTAAAAACTGTTACGTTTACAGTGTCAACAGCCATTTTTACGCCATCGCTCACCGTTAATTTAAATGAGTAGTTACCATCAGTTAGTCCTGAAATATTGGCTTTAGCAATTTTGTCATTTGTTAAAGAAACTGTTCCGCCCGATATTTTTTCCCAAAGGTAAGTGAGTGGTTTACCTTCTGGATCAAAACTTAAACCACCATCAAGAATAAGATTCGAAACAGGGAGTGTAGTTCTTAAATCACCACCACCATTTGCCACGGGAGCCAAATTTTCTGTAACGCCAGTAATAGTAAAGGTAAATGGCGCCTTGGCATCTGTTGTGTTACCGGCATAATCTACGGCTTTAACACTCCAAGAATATGAACCATTGGGCCATGAATCAACATTATAAACTATTGCCGATTTGCCATATATTTTCACATCCCATAACGAAAAGCCATAACCTGTTCCGCCAGCCGTGCAATTAATTCTCACATATCTTCCTTGAGCATTTGAAATAGTACATATATCAGAACCTCCATCGGAATTGGCTTCATTATAAACGTTTGCCCAGTTTACACCATCGAATGACGTTTGAATAGCATACACTTTTCCATACGCCGTTTCCCATTTTAAAGCTACTTTGGTAATGGTAAAATAGTCTTTAAGGTCGAACATAATCCATTCATTGGCGTTGGTAGTCGCTTGCCAACGGGTTGTTGTAGAGTCTACATCCACGGCAGCGCTGGCATTCATTACACCATTATTGCTCGAGGCAGATGCAATAGCGTTTAGAGCAATATTACCCATGTCGTTGGCTGATGCAGGTTTCACTTGCTTAATTAGGGTGTTGTTAATATAAACACTATAATTGTCTATACCAGTACCCGCATCAATAGATTTCTCCCACACTAAAGTCAAATTGCCCGTTACCGTAGAATTATTTGATGGCGAAAGAAGAGAAAAAGCCGTTGGTTTAGTGGTATCGCTAATGTTGAACGAGAGTGTATTGGTTGATGTTTTTCTCTTACCAGCCCAGTTCTCAGCCACAACAAACCAGGTGTGTTTTCCGCTACCCTTAACAAATTCTAGCTTATAACTTGTTTGTGTTGTTTGAGTAACGAGTTCATTGTCGAGCCAAACTTCATACGTTTTTATATTTGTTTCTGGATCGGCACTAGCACTCCATGTTAATGAAGGTGGCGTTGTTGTGCTACTATTATCACTTGGTGTGAGAAGGCTAAAATCAGATGGCGGTGTTGCATCGATTAATCCAAAATTAGTCATGCCAAAACCATATTGATACTGTGGATTACCAAAAACTGGTGGCACATGTTCGCCAGCAGCAATAAGGTTACGGATGATATCGCGTTCTTCGCTAGTAGCACCTAAGTCGTAAGGCAGATCCCATTGTTCCTTTGCCGTTTCTTTCGTGTCACCACCTACTTGATCCATTGAGCGCGGCAGTTGCCAAGGCAGTTTACCTTCAGGCAAATAATCGCCAAAAAGTACGCTAGCCATAGCCTCACCAGCACCATCACCAGGACGATATCCAATGACTATTGCATCACAATTATCATTTGTCCAGTCTAAGAAATATGGTCGTGGCATTGTATAAACAACCACAATAGGAATCCCTTTCGCTTTAATTTCTTTCAAAAGCGAGATGTCGGTATCGTATCCAAAGATGGTACCGCCACCATCGGTGAGCACTGCATCATGCAGATAAGGCTTATCGCCTTCCCAAGCCGTGCGGTGCGTATAGCCAGTTTCGCCCACACACACAACCGCCAACTTGGTGTTTGCCGTAGCCGTAGTAACCACTTTAATACCCTCTTTGGTGGCACGATCTTGAATTCCTTGAAACCATGTTTTTGCACCTGCTGCTCCATGGAAATAGGAAGTCCAGATAGAATAAGACTTAGTATCATTTGAGCGTGGGCCAGTAACCAAAAGCTCATCACCCGATTTCAGTTTCACTTGAAGTGGAAGAACATTGTTGTTCTTAAGAAGAGTTATTGCTCTTCGAGCAGCTTCTACAACCGTAGCGTGGCTAGCGGCAGTATGGAAGTTTTTTTGGCCACCCACAGGATCGCCATACGGATCTTCAAAAATACCTAGTTGGAATTTTGTACGTAAGATTCGATGCACGGCATCATTAATTCTTGCTTCGCCCACACTGGTTATGAAGTTAGCCATATTAAAACCCACAGCCCCTGGATTAGATCCACCCATTACATCGGCCCCAGCAGCAGCTGAGTTTATCCAAGAAGGAGACGGTAACCAGTCCGTACAAATAACACCATCATACCCAATAACTTCACGTAAATATCTTATAATAGCAGGACTATCTCCCGCCCCTGGGCCACCTGGATCAATAAACGAACTTCCAGCATAACCGGGCATAATACCTCCAGCGCCAGCTTCCTTATTGGCGTACCAAGGTTTCATGTGATAGTTGATTGTTACGGCATCATAAACAATAAGTCCTTCTCCACCAGCGCCTTCGCCTGGCCAGTGTTTTGTATGAACCATTACCGAACCTGGGTTTAATTCAGGGCCACCCTGAAGGCCACAAACCATTGCACGTGTCATACCAGCAGCAAAATCGGCATCTTCACCACACCCTTCTTGAATTCGAGGGTAAAGCACTTTTGTACCAACCTCAGCCAGTGGAGCTAATGTGCCTCTAAAGCCTACGCCCACTTGCTCCATGCGTTGAATGCTAGCACAACGGTAAACTAGGTTTAAATCGCGCGTTGCAGCCATGGTGCTTTGAACCGGATACGTAGTGGCATATCCATGAATACAGTCGCCCGCCGTTACGTAAGGAATTCCCATACGTGTAGCGGTAGCTACTTTTTGTAGTCGTTGAGAATCACCTTCGTTGATTGGCCCAAATGCCCAGCCCGACAAACTAAACTCTTGCGAATTATAAAACATTTGATACGCCTTCTCCTCAAGTGTCATTAACGACATTAGGTTATTAATGCGCGTTTCGATAGGCAGTCTCCAGTTCTCGTAATCTTGAATTGAGCCATTTTTATTCATGTCGCGGCATCCATTTATAATTGGAACACCATCGTCAACAGTTTCAACAACAGGAAGATAAAGGCTAAATTGCTTTGTCTCGGAGTAGTGTTGTTTGTTTTGACCATCAGTTGCAACAACGTACCATTTATAGGTCCATCGGTCGCTCAAGTCGGTTGGAATGGCAAGTTGAGTCGTGGTTGTTTCCCCAACTTTTGAATATCGGTCTAATAAGCTACCAGGTGCCATCCAGTCATAATCTGTTCGAGTAATATTGACGTATAACTCATATTTGGTAGCACCGCTAAAAGAATTCCATTTAAAAGTTGGTTTACGAGTATCTGAAATCATTGCTTTTGCAGCTGGTTCGAGAAGTGAGAACTCTACTTTGGGAGAAACGGCTATTTCAGTACGTCCAACAGTGCCAGTTGCAGAGTCGGTTACCTTTACATAGAAGGGACTTCCCTTTGTTGTAGCAGTAAATAAACCCGTACTGGTAATTGCGCCACCACCTGTAACCGTCCAAGTTGGTGTTAAGGGGAAGTTTTTTCCATATTGGTCGCGTGCCGTACACGTAAATTGTTGACTAGAACCGAGTTCAATGTTTGCATTTGCTGGTAAAAGAAGTATTGTGGTTAGTTTAGCAGCAGGCGCATGTCTAAAAACTTGAAATTCGAAGAAAGAATAGCCATAATTAGTCGCCCTTTTGATACCCGTAAATCGAACATATCGCACCACGGTGTCCATGTAAATTTCATCAATATCGCCATTTCCAGACGTTGTAGCAAACATTGTTTTCCAGTTTGTTGCATCGTTAGAAACATCAATCTTATACTCTTTTGCATAAGCAGCTTCCCATAAAATAGAGACATTTTTAATTGTGTCGCTCTTTAGTAAATCAACATAAAACCATTGAGCGTCGGTGGCTGCGCTTTCCCAACGTGTTGTTGTGGAGTCATTATCTACGGCACCAATGGCCGCACGCCCTTCTGTGGAAGCCTTGCAGGTTTTGTTGAGAGCAATATTCTCACCTTTATTGAATGGAATTGCTAAACTTTTTGTTCGGCAGTTTATGGTTACACCTGTAGATTGAACTCCACCAAACCATGTGATAATAGTGAAGGCGTAGTTGGTTGAAGGAGACAAGTTGCTTACCGTTTGAGAACCCGCAGTTCCAGTAACTTGAATGTCTATTTTAACGCCATTATTTAAAATTGTGTAATAATCGGCATTAGGCGCTGGAGTCCAATTTAACACAGCAATGTACTTTTCAGCAGCGGCTGATAGATTGGTTACATTTTCAGGTGCGGCGAATGCTTTTCCAACGAATCCAAAGCAAAAGAGCATTATCAGTAAAATGTTGGAATAAATAGATTTTCTATTCATACATAAATATTAAACGGTAAGTACTAAATTTTAAGCAGTTGTGAGTGCGACACAAAAATAACTCATTAGATTAGTACTTAAATGTGAAATAAAACACATTTTAACAATTAGCCCTTTTTGCGTATATTTAACGTATTACCGAATGGTGCTTGTGGTTGTGCTTAAAGATATTACGACCCTGATAGCGTATATTTATAGTAATGCTCAAATGCCTTATAAACATAAAAATGCCAACGAATTAACCTAATTTTTGATATGATTTGATTTTTCTGCCGAGAGAAAGTCTAATCTTGCTTCGTTAAAGAGCAAGAGGATGGGTAATTTGAATGAACAACATGTTTACAACGTTATTCTTACCTCGTTTAAAACAGGGGAACATCTACTAAAAAACACAATCTCTCAGTGGCTTAATTTCCCACTCGTGCTCTGCTCCTAAATGATGCAAAGGCCTCTTTGGCGCTCTCGGCGCCAGTCAAAACTTTGATAAACGGTATGGTGCTATTAATATTCCTACTGCCAAGAATGTATTGCATATCCATATCCTGAACCATATTACTACCATACTTGGTTTCTATATTGTAGATGTAGTTTTCGTAATTATCTTTTCCCAGACTCACCGCTGTGGTGTTGCCTTTTACGCCCGAAGGGCATTTGGTATAACGTGTCCAAAGCTCCGCAATATCGGGGCGGCACCAGTACATGAGTAGTTTTATGGCCTCCTCTCTGTGAGGAGCATTCTTCAACACGGCCCAGTTAGAGAGGTATCCGCCCATGTAAACCGATGAAGTCTGAAACACGGGCAACTCGCACGGAACAACCTTACGCATGGCAGCTTCATCAATATCTTTCCAAATATTATACATAAAACTAAAGTTCGGGAAGAAGAGGCAACTATCCTTTAGTGGATAATCGCGGCACTCCTGCCAACGAAACGATTGATAATTAGGCTCTATTGGTTCATAAGCCGACATCTCTTCGTAAGCATTCAGTGTTTTTTCTAGGGCTTTGAGCTTCGATGGCGTTAAAGTGGTATTGGTTACCTCATTGTATCCGTCGAGCAACGAGTAGTAGAGCGACTTAAATATCAAATCAGACTTCATCCAATCGTATTCCAAAACGGGAATTATATACCGATGCGTTTTGTTGTATTCGTGTGCCGCTTTCAGATAGCCTAAGAAATCGGTATAGGTCATACCAAACT
>JAYVSA010000222.1:0-6753 GCA_043775765.1 Breznakibacter sp.
CAGCACCCCGTTTTACCTCTACAATATCGGCTTTTTTGAGCGAAACAGCTATGGCTTCGAGGAATTTCATGGGTATGTCTTCGCCAATGGAGACTTGCATAATGCCGAAAAACTCATCGCGCGACTCAACGGTGAGGGCGAGAAGAAATTTGAGACCGTAGTATACTTTTTTTGAGAATTTCATGAGATGTTTTTCTAGATAAAATAATGATATATCATCCTACTTTTATTGTATGGTATTTTGCAAAGTTAAAGAATAGTTTGAATATTGCAATAGTGTTTTTGTGTTTGATGGGTTTGAGTAGTTTTATGTTTTGCTTTGTAAATCAACGTTGTAATGGTTTTATGCGTGAGGGATAGCAGTGGAAACCCCGCAGTTTGGGGGCAAATAGTATTGGATTTATAATCCCATAAAAAACATAGAGTAATAGAAAATGCCCCAAACGAGGAGTTGCAACGCATAGCCCGACAATAGGGGCGATAAAACGTGGGATTTGAAATTTTGCAGTTGACCGAGGTGATTAAGAATTGCCCCTATTGGCACGCCCAAAGCATTGCTAATGAGCTAGAATGCTTTGAGAATGACCATAGAGTTTATCTGTTATTTATTGCGATGGCGATTGGTGTGAGTTGTTACTTTATTTGGTGAAGTGCTTGTTCGATGTCGTTGATTAAATCGTTGATGTCTTCAATGCCAACAGACATTCTTAACATGGTGTCGCGCACGCCCATTTCGGCACGCTCTTGTAGCGTAAACTCGGCGTAAATAGTGGAGTGCGGGTGGATGATAAGTGTTTTATTGTCGTTGAGATTGGTGGCGCGACGGATGATTTTGAGGTTGTCGAAAAGGTCAAAAGCGGCTTGTTTGGAGTGCAAATCGAAGGTCATAATGGCTCCTGGTTTGCCGTCGAACTGCTTAAGGCTGAGGATGTAGTTCTCGCTCGTTTTGAGACCGGGGTAGTTTACCGATGCGATTTTAGGTTGCGAGGATAAGAATTCGCCTAAGGCCATGCAGTTTTGAACGCAACGCTCTACACGAAGCGCAAGGATATCGAGCCCAATAATTTGAAAATGAGCGGTATGAGCGGTCATACATCCACCCAAATGGCGGAATATTTCTTTGCGCAAACGAGCAATGAGGGCATCTTTCCCAAATTTACCCGACCACTTATTGAGTTTAGGTGTTTTTGTCCAGTCGAAGGTGCCATTGTCGATAATCACACCACCAACCGACGTGGCGCCACCCGAAATAAACTTGGTACTCGACATAACTTCTACATCGACCCCGAATTTTTTGGAGTTAAAAACAGAAGGCGGTGTTACGCTTGAATCGGCAATGAGGATGATGTTTTTTTTCTTGGCTAACGCCGATAAGTGCTCTATATCAACCACTTCTAGTTGCGGATTGGTAATGGTTTCGAAGAAGAATGCGCGCGTCTTGCTATCGCAGAGGCTCTCTATTTCTTGCAGGTTGCTCATGTCGGCAAAACGCACTTCAATGCCCCATTCGGCTAACGTGTTTTTGAATAGTGCATAGCTGTGTCCGAAAAGATGGTTGGAAGAGATGAGGTTTTCGCCTTCGCCAACAACGGCTAAAATAAGGTTGCTTATAGCGGCCATGCCCGACGAGAGTGCCAACACGGCATGGGCATCGGTAACGGCTTTTAGCTTCTTTTCGAAATACTCAACCGTTGGATTGCTGGTGCGCGAGTAGGCGTGTGCAAACTTTTTGCCTTCAAACGAATCGGCTATATCTTGAGCGGTATCAAACTCATACGCTACACCGTCGTAAATGGGAAAGTGCAGGGCGTTGTAGGCGTCATCTTTTGGAAATGGCGTATGGAGCGAAGTGGTAGTAAATCCTTTTTTCATCTTTAATTGATATTTTATTGCTAGTGTATTTCTAATTCTTTACTCTCTCATTTTTTACTTCTTGTTCTGTTATAGCATCGGCTTTATTACCCATATTGGTTCTTAAATAGGTGAGGAGTTGAGCCGTTTCAGTGTCTGAAAGATTGGTGAATGAAGTCATAACACCATTATATTTCATTTTATTTACTTCAATTTCGCCCGTTAAACCCTCGTGCATAATTTTTATTAATTCTGCTTTGTTGCCAACAACGGTGGGATTATTGGCCAAAGGAGGAAAAGCACTTGGTACACCAATACCGCCTATTTGGTGACAAACAGCGCAGTTTGCAACGTAAAGTTTTTCACCCGCGCCACTGTCTGTTGTTGATGAACTCTGTTGCGTTGAAGTATTGTTGCTGTTTCCAGAGCAAGATAGTAGAGTAAGCGTTGAAAATGTAAATAAATAGCCAAGTAATTTATTCATTATTAATATGTTAAAGCGTTTATATTAATTTTATATGATATAATGTATTTCAAAGTTCAAATTTTGCTCTTTTAATTGAGTAAAAAAACGAGAATGAGAGTTTTTTTTATAATATTTGTCGTTTTTTAAAACTATTACGGTGGTTGGCCGTATTAAGAGCACAAATTTTATTTTTTCGAGTACATATTATAATAAATAAGTTCAGAGCGATGATTATTAAATTGAGGGCAATTTGTGGTGAAGTAGATGGCTTCTTGCGCGAAATAGAGATAGATGGGAATTATTCTTTCTTAACGTTACATCATTTTATTCAGGAGAATTTGAAGTATGATGATAAACAGTTGGCTTCCTTTTTTTTAACTGATAATGGCTGGAATAAAGAGCAAGAGATAACGCTTTTGGATATGACTGACGGCGAAACGAGTCTTTCTCTTCCCATGGAAAAGGCATTTTTGCAAGATCATCTTACCAAACTCAAACAACGTTTTATCTATATTTTCGATCTTTTTTCTGAAAGAGCTCTCTTCTTCGAAGTTATTCATATCGACAAAAAAGGTTCACTAGATGAGCCTATTTGCACGGTTTCTGCGGGTTTAGCACCAAAACAAATTGAGTTTGATGATGCCTCACACGATCCGGACTCTATTATGCACGATGATGATAGTTTTGATGACCTACTTTACGGTGGTGAGCTCGACGATGAGGATTTTGGTGATGACGACGAGTTTGGGAATGATGAATATGGTAGTGACTACGGTGGTGGTGGCGATCCTTATGGCGAAGACTACTAGACTTGATAACTTCTTGATGCAAAATACGTTAATTGTTGTTGTTGGTCCCACAGGGATTGGCAAAACAAATCTTGCCATTACCTTGGCGCAACATTTCAATACACAGATTATCTCGGCCGATTCTCGTCAGGTTTATAAGGAAATTACTATTGGAACGGCCGCACCAACCATCAATGAGTTAGCCCAAGCGAAACACCATTTGGTTGGATCACATTCAATTACAGAATATTACAGTGCTTGGGAGTTTGAGCAGGATGTGCTTAAACTTACCTCCGAACTCTTCCCGAACCACAATCCGCTAATAATGGTGGGTGGCGCTATGATGTATGTGGATGCCGTATGCAAAGGTATTGACGATATGCCGAGCATCGACCAGCAGTTACGCGATGATGTGTGGGCTCATTATGAGGAAGTTGGACTAGAAGGAATGCGTCTGCAACTCAAACAACTCGACCCCGTTTTTTACGAACAGGTGGATTTGAAGAATGCCAAACGGGTTGTTCATGCCGTTGAAATTTGCCTCATGACTGGGCAACCGTATAGTTCTTTGCGCACCAATTTGGTAAAAGAACGTCCATTTCGCATCATCAAAATAGGTCTCGATGTACCTCGCCCTGAGCTCTATAATCGCATCAATCTTCGTGTTGATAAAATGATGGAAAATGGACTTATTGATGAAGTTAAAGGATTACAGCATCTCAAGCATCTTAACTCACTCAATACCGTTGGATATAAGGAGGTGTTTATTTTTTTGAATGGCGAATGCACTCTCGAAGAAGCCATTGAACTCATCAAACGCAATACGCGTCGCTACGCAAAAAAACAGCTTACATGGTTTCGCAAAGACACTTCTACGCGGTGGTTTTTGCCAACTCAAACGGTCGAGATCATTGATTATTTGAGTACCGTTTTGGGGTAATGATCTAGATAAATTGGGTTGAGCAGATGGTTAGGTTGACCTAAAAATAAGACACCACACTGCTTTTGAGACAGCGTGGTGCATTTTACTCCAAATAGAGCCAATAAATCTGATTATTGATTCTTATTTTTTTATTATTTTGGTCTGCATCACCTCTTTATCTGTTTGAACAACAATAACATAAACCCCATTGGCAAAATGTCCTAAATCTAAAGGTGCGCTCAATGTATCCCACAAAAAATGGGCAGAGGATTTAAAATCTCTGCCCATTTCTATATATTACTTATTCGCTTTAATTACAGTGTGTTAACTGCATTTAAATCTTCAAAAGCTTGTTTCAAACGTGTTACTAAAGAAGCCTGAGCCGAACGCAACCAAACGCGTGGATCATAGAATTTCTTGTTTGGTTTATCAGCACCTTCTGGGTTACCAATTTGACCTTGTAAGAAATCGTGGTTTTTAGCTTCAAATACGCGGATACCATCCCAGAATGCCCATTGAGTATCAGTATCAATGTTCATTTTGATAACGCCATAGCTAATTGCATCGCGAATCTCTTGTAGAGATGAACCTGAACCACCGTGGAATACAAAGTTAACTGGGTTAGCAGCTGTCTTGTGCATTTTTTGAATATACTCTTGTGAATTTTTCAAAATCTCAGGACGTAATTGTACGTTACCTGGTTTGTAAACTCCGTGTACGTTACCAAAAGAAGCCGCAATAGTGAAGTTTGGAGAAATTTTAGATAATGCGGTGTAAACTTGGTCTACATCAGCAGGTTGAGTGTATAACAATGAGTTATCAACACCTGAGTTGTCAACGCCATCTTCTTCTCCACCAGTAATACCTAATTCAATCTCTAGAGTCATACCAATTTTGCTCATGCGAGTCAAATATTTAGCACAAATCTCAATGTTTTCTGCCAATGGCTCTTCAGATAAATCTAACATGTGCGAGCTAAAAAGTGGCTTGCCAGTCTCTTTGAAATGAATTTCACCTGCATCTAACAAACCGTCAATCCAAGGCAATAATTTTTTAGCAGCATGGTCAGTATGTAAAACAACTGGTACACCATAAGCTTCTGCCATTAAGTGAACATGTTTAGCTGCCGAAATAGCACCTAAAATAGCACCTTTTTGTCCTTCTAAACCAGCACCTTTACCGCTATAAAAAGCCGCACCACCGTTAGATAACTGAACAATTACAGGTGAATTAACAACTTTCGCTGCTTCCAATACACCGTTAATTGAATCAGATCCAATTACGTTTACTGCAGGAAGGGCAAAGCCGTTTTCCTTTGCAATTTGAAATAATTTTTGAAGATCAGCGCCCGTAACTACGCCTGGCTTAATGTGTTCTGAAACTTTTCCCATGACTATAAAATAAATTTAATTAGTTCTAAACAAACGTATTAAAGAATAAACGTGCTCAAAAGTTCATATCCTCGAATCTTTTTTACGCAATTTTTCTTTTACCGCGCAAAATTAACTTTTAATTCCGAATATGTGGCAATGTTAGTTTTCTGTTTTTACTTTATTAACCATTTTTTTCCATTTCTTCATTCGATATTCTTGCAAATGGCGTTTACTTCATCCACAAATGCTCAATTGCCTTGTTTTAATAGACTTATGAGTTACTTTTCACAACTTATTTCCTTAGCATTTCTTAACATCTATTCATTTTGTTTTAACATTATTCGTTTTTTTATACTGTTTTATTAAACTAACTTTACTTTTGAAAACCAAATCTCCTAAAGGCATACTATGTTTGAAAAGATTTCGTTCAGTTTTCTTGTTGGTAACTTATGATTGTTACTTTTTTCAATCTTAACACACGGAACAATATGAAATACAAAATGTTAGTGCTCGACCTTGATGGTACTCTTACCAACTCAAAAAAAGAAATTTCTGCTCGCACAAAAGCAACTCTTATAAAAGCTCAACAACAGGGTGTAACAATTGTATTGGCTTCTGGCAGACCAACCTATGGCATTGTTCCGCTGGCCAACGAACTTCAACTCGACGTCTACGGTGGATACATCCTATCGTTCAACGGTGGCACCATCATCAACTGGAAAACGAAAGAAGTCATTCACGAATCGGTTATTAGCAGCGAAAAACTGCCTCTTTTGCACGACATTGCTGCCAAAAACGATGTGCAAATCATCTCCTACCAAGATCAAAACATTATTGCCGAAACATCCGATAATGAATATATTAAATACGAAGCATTCTTAAATAAAATGCCGATCAAAGAGGTCGTTTCCTTTATCGATGCCCTCCAGTTTCCTGTACCAAAATGTCTTATTGTTGGCAACCCCGACAAACTCATTATCCTCGAAAAAGAGATGAACAACATCTTTGGTTTCGACATGAGCATCTACCGCAGCGAACCATTTTTCCTCGAACTCATGCCCTCCAACATCGACAAAGCTCAGTCGCTCAAACGCCTTTTACTTTACACCGGCAACACACGCGAAGAGATGATGGCTTGTGGCGATGGCTTCAACGACCTTTCCATGATCAAATTCGCAGGTATGGGAGTCGCCATGGCCAATGCGCAACCCGCAGTTAAAGATGCCTCCGACTACATCACGCTCTCCAACGAAGAAGATGGCGTGGCGCACGTGGTAGAACTCTTCTTAAACTAAATTTTAGCTATTGGGGCGTGCCACCAAGCGCATCTCAAGTCACTTTTGGCTTCGGACT
>JAYVSA010000223.1:0-3326 GCA_043775765.1 Breznakibacter sp.
CGTTGAAAATGCGCATTTCAAAACCTTGAAAAAGGGTGGTGTCTTGGGTAATGAAATGAATCATGCCACGGTTGAAAAGTGGTATTAAGTTGTCGGGAAATGAGACAGATGCCTCGCGTATGTTGGTAGGATTGGTGTAGTTTTGCCACTGTGCTTGGGTGGTCCAATATTTGGCATTTGGGAAGGTGGGCACGAGTTCTCCATTTGGTAAGCGGGTTACGCAACCACCGCAGTGGTCAAAATGGAGGTGTGTGAGCACTACATCGGTTATTTCTTCGGGCTTGTATCCTTTTTTGGCAAGCGACTGGATGAGTTCTCCCGAGCCGTTAATATATTGATATTTAAGAAATTTTTCGGAGAGTTTGTTGCCCATTCCAGTGTCTATTATAGCCATGTGTGAGCCACTGTGAGCCAGCAGACTACGCATGGTTAGGTTAATGAGGTTGTCGGCATTGGCAGGATACTCCTTTTCCCATAACGATTTTGGAATGATGCCAAAAGCGGCGCCACCATCGCACATAAAGTTACCGCAATCTATAGAACTTAATTTCATACGTTTTTATTTTTTGAGTTACATTTCGAGCTGTTCGAGCTGTGGGATAATCTGTTTTTCGAAGTTGTCGGAGCATTTTTGAATGGCATCTTTTACGGCTTGGTCGTAACTGCCAGCTCGCATGCCTTTGATGTCAGAAACGCCGTTTGAGAAGATTTCTTCGTTGGTTTTAGTGGCTGTTATAGAGAGGTTTACGTTGCCATAAACGATGTAAACGGTGTAGCTGGAGTTGGGTTTTGTACCGCCTTCGATAAAAGCCACTTTGATTTTTATTTTGAAGTCGGCTTCGTTCAAATTGTCGGTGAAGGTGAAGAAGTTTTGGTTTAGTTCGGCGCGGATGTTATTGGCCAAATAGGAGCCGTTGGTGGTTTCGGTAAACCGTGTTTCGTCTATTTCGATAAAGGCTTTAGAGCGCTTCATTTCGATGGTGAAAGTGGTTTCGGGAAGTGTTTCGATGGGCAGAAAGGCTTTTTGGATTTTGGCAATGGCTTCATCGGGATCGAGTAGGGCGTTGATGTTGAGTTGAGCCCGTATTTGCTGACGTTTAATGTGTGAGGTTAATCGGGAGAGTGAGCAAGTTGCTTCTCCTTCGTAATTGGTTGTAGCAGAGGGAGATATTACGCCATCGCCTTTTGTAAATGCGAACGAAATTGGAAGATTAAAGGCCTCTATTGGGCCATTTACGGCGGAGTTAAAGCTGGCATGAAGGGTGAGTGGTTGCTCCATTTCTCGCGAGAATTTCATTAGAATGGTTTGTTGCAATGGAGCAAAGCTTATGCGTTGCAACAGGGCTTGTATATTGGTGTAGGTGTCGGAACCTAAATTAATTTCTCCGTCGAACGATTTGATGGTTAAGTCTTCGTCGAGGTGATCTTTGAGGTTGGTAATAACCTTTAAGAAGTTGGTTAATGCACCCGCTACGTCGTTGTTTTTAAGTAATTCAACCCCTTTTAGGTAGTTTATGGAGGCTAGTTTTTTAGCTTTTTCGAGTTTAAAACGTTTCTCCTCTTCGTATCTGCTTTTGGAGAGTTTAGTATAGGTGTAGTAAAAGTCGCGATCTTCATAAGTCTCTATTTCGTAGCCTTCTAGCGTTTGCGCAGTGTTTACGTTTGTGTTGCTTTCGTAGGTTTCGCGTACGCTGTTGTTATTCTCAAACTGGTGCAGAAGCGAATTGGCCGATACCGTTACTTTTATTTCGGAACTCATCTCCTTAAGCGCTTTGCTCCGAGCTGTTGTCACGTAATCTACGGCGTTGCCCGCTTTGGTGGCAATACCAATGCCTTGGTAGTAATCGGTAAGTATTGGGCGTTCTTTTACCCATTTCGGTTTGCGAGCAAAAGCGGATATGCTAATGAGCAGTATGGCCAAAACGGCAATTATGTTATTCTTCGTCGATAAATTCATTGGTTGGTGTTTTTAAGAGTTTGAAAATAAGTGTAGATTCATAGCCTTTCGACGAGACCATACGAACAATTTTTGAATCTCGTTTGTAGCGGTTCGTCTCCTTGCTTTTTTTTACTGCAGACGTTATAAGTTGCTCCAAATTAGAGAGATATTCGTCTTGGTCAATGGCTTCAATAGCCTGTGCAATAATATCGTTGGGTATCTTTTTAAGTTTGAGTTGATAGGTTATTTTAATGCGTCCCCATTTTTCAAATCGATACTTATCGCGCGTGAAATAAGTGGCAAAACGGAGGTCGTCTAAGAATCTTTCGGCCTTGAGTTTGTCTATAACGAGGTTGAGAGTTTCGTCATCGAGTTCAAATTTGGCAAGCTTTTCTTTGATGTATGAGGTGCATCGCTCCTGACGAGAGCAAAGGTCGGATGCATAAGAATAGGCCTCTTTAAATTCCATGTACAACGTATTGATTTTTCATTTAGTCCACTAAGATATGGAAGATGCTAATATGAGGAGCATTTAACTATCAATTTTTGTACCCTTTTTTAATATTTTTAGGCAAATGAACGCATCTATTTTTTAGATATTCTGATTTCGGCCACAAGGGGACAATCTTGTTGGGGCTGACTGAAACGGGTTGGTTTGATGCTTAGCTACCGAGGCAAAAATGGCATCAGAGATTGGGAAATGTCTGTTAAATAGGGCTTTTCGTTTGTAAACATTGTGCCTCTGCGAGACTATGATTTTTATTGCATGAGATTTTTATACCGTAGCATTTGGGAGGCTAAAAGAGTCTCAAGCGCCGATTATTTTTCACCTGCAAAACTCCTTCGTCTCAAAATAAAGTCATTTCCAAGATATAAACGGCGCACTTCAGGATCTTCGGCAAGCTCTTCGGCCGTTCCAGCTTTTAAAATATTTCCTTCAAAAAGCAGATAAGCACGGTCGGTTATGGAGAGTGTTTCGTGTACGTTGTGGTCGGTAATTAAAATGCCAATATTCTTCTCTTTGAGTTTGAAAATAATCTCCTGAATGTCTTGAACCGCAATTGGGTCAACGCCTGCAAAGGGCTCATCTAAGAGAATGAATTTTGGGTTTATGGCAAGAGCTCGTGCAATTTCTGTGCGTCTACGCTCACCACCACTCAATTGAATACCCAAACTTTTTCGAATATGTTGTAAACTAAACTCATTCAACAACTCCTCCAAACGCTCTTTTTGATACTCTTTGGTGAACTTAGTCATTTGTAAAACCGCCGTAATATTATCTTCAACACTCAACTGACGAAAAACAGAGGCCTCTTGCGCTAAGTAGCCAATTCCTTTTTGAGCCCTTCGGTAAACGGGGTCTTTGGTTATTTTGTCATCGTTGAGG
>JAYVSA010000224.1:0-3654 GCA_043775765.1 Breznakibacter sp.
TAAATACCTTGCCAGTTTAGCCAATTATCCCCTTCAACTCAATGTTGCTCTGCCAATATACTCTTGGGCTGTACATTCATCGAATAAAAAGGTGATTAATTTAATTAGTAAAGTAAATATTGCCGATTTCGAAAATGATACTAATTTTATATCTCAGAGTGTGAACCACTTTAAGGCTATAAACGCAACCATAAAACAAGGTTATTACTTTAAACAGGGCGATGAGGTTAAAATTGAATCTATCTCTTCTTCCGATTTAATAGAAATGGCCAATGATTTAAGCAATAACTTAAAAACTGCTCCTCAGGAGGTTATTTATTACGATTTAGATGACACAAACCTAAAAAACTACACCAATGAAAATCATCTCTTACAAGAAATTACTCATCACTTTTAGCATTCTAATTTCAGCTTCTATTGGTATTGCTTATGCTTGCGCAGATGGCGATTGGGACTATTTTGGCTTCTCAAACTTTACACCCGAAACCTTTGTTGAAAAATCCTATCTGCCACTCTCTTTTTCGCCCGATGAGATGTTTTATGGCATTGGATATGATACCGAATACACTTCGCGTTTCAATGAGGAGATAATAAGTGATTGGACAACCTATATGAGTGGGAAGATGAGCTCTTCTCAGGTCAATTTCTTTTTGCTCGACGATAAAAGTGCTTCTGTAGTGGTAGACCTTTATAAGGCGCAAACAGAGAATGAGGCCAATATGAATGCTACATCGTGGTCTACCCAATTAGATTTGAAAGATGCTAAAGTAAAGGAGTTTATTGAGTTTCTCTACTTTGCCAAAGATGTGGAGGCCTGCTCTTCCAAACAGAGTGAACCGTGGAATTACGATCAGGTAGATGATTCCCCAAAAGCCGATGTTTCTCTTATTGCCGATATTAAAAAGAGGTTCGAAAGTAGTAAGAGTCCGTTCCTAAAGAATAGATATTGGTTTCAGGCAGTAAAAGCAAATTTCTACAGCGACTCCATACCTCTTACAATAGAATTTTTTAATAAAACAGCCGACAAAGTGCCAAAAAATACGCTCTATTACAGAGCTTTAGCCTATGTGGCAGGGGCCTATTACCGCGAACAAAATTATTCGCAGGCGAACTATTGTTACAGTCAGGTTTTCGATAAATGCCCTTCGCTGAGAGTTGTGACGGCCTATAATTTTCATCCGCAGGCTGAGCAAGATTGGCAAGAGGCTCTTACTTTAGCAAAAACCAATGATGAGAAATCGGCTCTATGGGCACTCTTAGGTTATTATGCCGACACCGAAAGGGCTATTTCAGAAATCTATAAGCTTAACCCTAAAAATCCACACATCAATTACTTGCTTCCTCGTCTGATTAATTCCATGGAAATGGCGGTTCATGACGATGT
Organism: Breznakibacter sp.; assembly: GCA_043775765.1. Taxonomy (GTDB): domain Bacteria; phylum Bacteroidota; class Bacteroidia; order Bacteroidales; family Marinilabiliaceae; genus JAGPHP01. The sequence continues at coordinate 1,385 of JAYVSA010000224.1, forward strand.
AAAAGAGTCAACACGAACATACAAATTGAATTTAATTGGCAAACTCGATAAGCAACAGCTCGATCTCGTAACTCTCATTGCATCGGAAGAGAAAACCTCAAATTCATTCCTCTGGTTCATGGGAGCTGGATATTTGCAATCCCTCAATGGGAATTTCAATTTAGCTAAAAGTAGTTATGCTAAGGCCGAAACTCTGGCTCCTGCAACTCTGTTGGCAAAGAACCAACTCCATTTGCTTCAGTTTATAAATACTCTGAGCTCACTCGATACCATTAATAAGGCTAATGAAGCTATTCTCTTGCCCGATCTTAAATGGCTCTATTCAATTGCTAAAGACACCACTTCTGGTAGTTTAAGATATGACAACGCCACGAATTGGAGCAAGGATTACCTTTCTGCGCTTTACAAAGCGAGCAACAACACCATTTTTGCCGAACTCTTTAAACGTAATGGTGAATATTACCAGAGTGATTCTCAACTTGAGGCCATGAAGAGTTTTCTTCTTAAAACCAATAAAACGCCTTTCGAAGAGCTAGCCCAAAGTGTCTATCCATTGGGGTTAGATGATATTTATAGTTATCAGGCAATTGTTTATACCTTCCAAGATAAACTCGATTTGGCTAAAATAGCTATTGATAAGGCCGAATCGCTCAGAGACCAAGAGTTTTATGGAAATCCTTTTAATGGAAAAATACAAGATTGTCACGATTGCGACCATCAGGCAGTTCAGAAGACCAAATATTCCATGCAAGATTTTATCACTCTTATGAATACATTAAAGGCCAACATTGCTAAAGGAGATGATCCTTATAACAACAATCTTTTGCTTGCAAATGCTTTCTACAACATTAGCTACTATGGCAACGGGCGCACTTTCTATCAATCGAATATCTTTAATCCCTATCTCGATTTCTACAACAAAATGATACTCGACAATACGCTCGCAAAAACTTATTACCAAGAGGCTTTTGATTTGGCCTCAGTTGATGAGCAGCGGGCTAAGTGCTCTTATATGATGGCTAAGTGCGAACGAAATGACTATTACACCGCCACCTATTCAAATACGAGTAACTTTCCAGGATGGGGTGATAATACAAATGCCGATTTTCTGGCATGGGATAATTTTAAGCGCCTAAAAGAGAACTACTCTACAACCAGATACTACCAAGATGTCATTGAAGAGTGTGGCTACTTTAAAACATATCTCTCAAAATAGGAGTGATTGTGGTTCTCCGGTAGGACTGTCTAAAAAGGTTCATATTTCTCGCAATCAAAAATCAATGGAGTTTAAGGCGCTAAAGAATAAGGCTAAATGTTATATCAAACATTTAGCCTTATGCCTTTAGCTTTTTAGCTTTGCGCGACATTATTTTTCTTTGTGTGTAGAACTTTTTAGACTGCCTCAATGTTATTTTCTTCTCAGAAGGATGGTGGAAAATAGTCTAATTAAATTAAATGCGGACGTCTAGAATGGATTATCGGAACAATTGTATCTATAAATTTACCACTTTTTTATTCTGTTTACCCACCGTAACCACGTAAGTACCTCTGCATGGCAAGCTCACACTTATATCATCACCCGTTGTAATTTGACTATATACAACAGAGCCGTGTATGTTATAAACTGTAAGTTTTGAACCTATAAGTGTGTTTGAAACCGTAAGTTGCCCATTTTGGAGTTTTACCTCTAAAGGTGTTTCTCCTAAGTTGTCTAAGGCCGTTGCCCCATACTCAACCATATTAATGAAATCTTTCCATTGCACTGCTGCCTTGTAAGCGACTAAAGAGCCAGTTGGAATATAGAGAATACAGGTTGTTTTGTTAATACCTTTAAAAACATCTAGTGATGATGTTAAATTAATTGGAGTAGCGCTACTCACTTTAATAGTAGGTAAACTACTGCAATTATAGAATGCATTCTTTCCTATGGATGTTACCGATGGTGATATTGTTAATGAATCTGTAAACCCGCTACAACCATAAAATGTGGAGGTGCCAATAGAAGTTACCAATGAGGGAATGGTTAAAGAGCCCGTGAACCCGCTACAACCATAAAATGTTGAACTCCCAATTGAACTTACCGCAGAGGGAATGGTTAAAGAACCCGTCAACCCACTACAATTATAAAAGACATAATCTCCAATAGAAGTTACCGCAGCGGGAATAGTCAAAGAACCTGTTAACCCACTACAACCATAAAATGAAGAATTACCAATTGATGCTACAGACGATGGAATGGTCAAAGTTCCCGTTAATCCACTACAACCATA
>JAYVSA010000225.1:0-6489 GCA_043775765.1 Breznakibacter sp.
GCCACAACGTTTGGCTGGGCACGCGAGCAGGCATCAGCCGATTTGACGGAAAACTATTTAACAACTTCTCCATTGAAAATGGATTGGCTGCCAATGGCGTAAAAGTGATATTTGAAGATGCGCAAAAGCGCTTATGGCTCGGCCATGTTGGTGGTGGAATATCGATATATGACCACAACCAATTTACAATATATGCGCAACCCAATGAGATTTTTACGAGCGACATTACAGCCATCACAACAGATTCGCTCGGAGCATTATGGATCTCTTCCGAATTATCTGGTGCTATAAGAATATCTGACATAAAAGAGAGTCTCAAAGAATCTAAATATGATCATTTCATTGGTAACAAACTGAGTGATAGAATATTTGGCGCCTATACGCTTAAAAGTGGAAAAACAGTATTCATTACCGATGCATTCTTAAAAACATATAACCAAGAAAAGAAGAATTTTGAAAATTTTGAAATTAAGGGAATGCCCCGTTTCTTTCAAATAACAACTCTTTTTGAAGACTCGAAATCACATTTGTGGTTTGGCACATTTCATGGAGGCTTATATGAATATACACCCGAAAGTGGCGTTTTTAAGTTCTACGACTACGTTAGAGACGGCATTGGTTCAAATTGGATTACTGCAATTACCGAAGACTCACAGAACAACATCATTATTGGAACATGGGGTGGTGGAATGACCAAAATTGAGCCCAACAGAACCATAACGAATTATAATCTTTCAAATGGTTTAAACGATACTAAAATCCGACAACTATTTCCCGATGCTGAAGGCAATATTCTAATTGGAACAAATGAACATGGAGTGTCGATATTTAAAGGAGAGGCCTTCATTAGCTATTTTAGCAAAGAGGATAAATATAATTCGCAGATACAGTCCATTATTTCCGATAGAGAAGGGATATTTTGGTTTGGCACCAATAAAGGAATCACGCTCTTTGACCCCAAGAAAAAAGGAGATGAGGCATTCTCCAAATTCTTTAAACGGGAAGAGGATAATATAAAAATGATAAAAGAGGATAGTGAGGGCCGAATTTGGATAGCTACCGATAATCAAGGCATTTTCACGTACATTCCTAAAGGAAATATATTCACTTATGAGTCGACCCTCAATGCAAATTACATCCCTACACTAACCATCACGGCACTAGAGACCGATAACAAAGGCAATATTTGGGTGGGTACACTCGACGGCTTAGTTTGCTATAACTTTAACGAGAAGAGTGCAGAACATTACACGCAAACAGATGGGATTTCAGGGAATGAGATTTCAGCACTCTATTTTGATGCCGAAAACCGAATCTGGATTGGCTCCAAAGGGGCAGGAATAACCTGTTATGAAAAGGGTACGTTTAAAAAAGTAGAACTAAAAGAGAGCATCACACCAACCTGTTTCTCGGGCAACAATAAAGATGAGATATGGATAGGAACTGAAGCCAACGGAATTATTGTTATAGATGGAAAAAGCAAGACAACCATTAAAACAATCAATGAATCGCAGGGTATATTTGCCAATTTGATTAAACTTATTCACTGCGACAACCAGGAGAACATTTACATTGGCACCAATAAAGGATTAAATGTAATAACGGGTAAGGATGAGAAGATTTATAGCTACGGTAAACGCAACGGTTTTACGGGCGTTGAAACGAAAGAAAACTCGGTATTTGAAGATTTAAATGGTCAAATTTGGATTGGAACTATTGCGGGCGCATTTCGTTTTAACCCAGAACTGGTGAATCATCAGTTGCGAGAGCCATTAACACATATCGTAAAAATGCGTGTCAATCTCGCCGACAGAGATATGGTTGATGAGATGAGTCTTCGATATAACGAAAACAACATTATATTTGACTACACAAGTATTTGCCTATCAAACCCAGAGGCTGTGAAGTTTAAAATTCGACTAGAAGGTGCCGATAACGATTGGCGAACCGTTTCTGAAAAAACGGTAACCTACCCTGCCTTAATGCCAAACAGCTACACATTTAATGTGATGGCTCAAAACAGCGAAGGAGTATGGAACAAAAACCCTATTCAATATCGATTTACTATAAGTCCGCCTTTTTACAAGACTTGGTGGTTTATGCTCGGTACATTTTTGATTATTGTTGTATCAACTATACTCTATATTACCAATAGAGTTAAAAACCTAAAAGAGCAGAATCGGATACTCGAAGAGAAAGTGGAAGAGCGAACGGCAGTTGTTGTGGCGCAAAAAGAGGAGCTATCGTCGAAGAATAAAGATATTACCGATAGTATTCAATACGCAAAACGAATTCAATTTGCCGTTTTACCTGAAGAGATTCCCTTTGAAAACACCTTTGTTCTGTTGAAGCCCAAGGATATTGTAAGTGGTGATTTCTATTGGATTTACAAACATGAAAATAGAGAGTTTATTGCCGCAGTAGACTGCACGGGACATGGAGTACCTGGGGCATTTATGTCGATTATTGGGTGCAATATGCTCAATAAAGTTATTCGTGAAAATCACATCTATCAACCCTCGAAAATATTAGACGCCTTAAATAGGGAGCTCATGTTGAGTTTGCCGAGTCAAGAAGGTGGTGATGTGATTCAAGACGGCATGGATTTATCCCTCATTTGTTACCATACCGACACAAAAACACTCGAGTATGCAGGCGCCTTTAACCCACTGTATCTCATTAAAAATGGGGAGTTGGAAGAGATTAAAGCTGATCGTTTTTCGATAGGAAGAACCTCGCTCGAGATGGAAAATCACTTCACCAACCACGTTATAGAAATAACTCCTGGTGATTCCATTTTCATTCTTTCTGATGGATATGCCGATCAGTTTGGTGGCCCCGAGGGTAAGAAATTCAAATATAAAACATTAAAAGACCTTCTTCATTCAATTAAAGAGCAACCTATGGAGCAACAACGAGCAACCTTAGACGAGACAATTGAAAATTGGCGTGGTGAATTAGAACAGGTCGATGATATTTTGATTATTGGAAGAAAGTTTTAAACTTAAATATAAGCATGGAAATACGACTTGCAACTGCGGTGTTGTTTTGTTGCGTCCTTTATGCTTACTCAGCAAGAATAATTAATGTTTCTCACCATCAACCACACTAAAAAACTCTCTATCTTTGCAAAACACAATTACTTCAATTCAATGACGACACAAAAAGAGAGTTTCCTAACCAAATTAACAGCCATAGTAGAAAACCGTGAACTCATCAAACTCACCCTCACCAGCAAACAAAACCAAGAATCCGATCTTAAAACCATCATCATAACCGCCGTAGAACTCAAAAAAGGGTACTACCTCAACTTCGTCTATCGCCACAACACCAAAGATATCACCAAAAACTTCACCCTCGAAGAAGCAATCACGCTCATCGACGAAGCTCTCAATAACCAGTTCCTTAATGCCAACATCTTTGCAAACGACCAAAACATATGCTTCATAACCACACCGAGCGGTAAAATACACATCAAAACGAACAAGCCAACGCTTCAACCAATAACCACCTTCGCCCACAACAGAGTTAAAGAACGCCTCATTGCTACGCACCAAAACATTTACCTACGTGAGCTCTCCATTACCAATGCCAACTGGGACGTGCGACACGAAATGAGCGACAAATACATTCAAATAAACAAATACATTGAGCTTCTAGAGCCCAATTTAAAAGAGCTCACGCTCGAAAAAAACTTCCATGTGGTAGACATGGGTTCCGGCAAAGGTTACCTCACGTTTGCGCTCTACGACTACCTCTCCAACACACTCAAACTAACGCCAACCATGACGGGAGTTGAGTTTCGTCCCGACTTAGTTCACATCTGCAACGCTATAGCACAAAAGGCCAGCTTCACCAATCTCAACTTCGTAAAAGGCACAATTGCCGATACCGAGCTCAACCGCATTGACATTCTCATTGCCCTTCACGCCTGCGACACCGCTACCGACGACGCCATTTTTAGAGGTATCCAGTCCAATGCATCGCTCATTGTGTGCGCGCCCTGTTGCCATAAGCAAATACGCAAAGAGTTCAACGTAACGAACGAACTCAGCCACGTTCTAAAATTCGGAATCCTCAAAGAGCGCCAAGCAGAACTCCTCACCGATGGACTAAGAGCCTTAATTATGGAAGCATTTGGCTACAAAACCAAAGTGGTAGAGTTTATCTCATCTGAACACACGCCTAAAAACGTGATGATAGTAGGCCAAAAAATTGCTACTCAAAACCCCAACAAACAAAACATTCTCGATTCTATTACCGCCATTAAACAAGTTTATGGTATAAAGAAGCACTATTTGGAAACACTACTTGGGCTATAAACAGCTATACAGCAACACATTACAACCAAATAATTTCAACTCTTTATTAAAAACGACTAAAAACTTAATAGCCAGAAGCATGGCTCAAGAGGTGCTTGTATGCCAAAAAATAATATCTTAGCATACTCAAATTTCTTCACATATGGCTCAGCGAATTTATACTCTATTTCTCCCATTACTTTTACTCTTAATTTTAGGCGGTTGTGCCTCTAAACGACTCACCAAAAAGGCCATTGAACTCGACAAAGCGGGACTTTTTACTGAGGCTAGCACGCTTTATCTAGACGCTTTACACCACAATAAAAATAATGTAGATGCTAAAATTGGACTTAGCAGATCGGGGCAATTAGTTCTAAATCAGAAACTTGAAGGATTTAAAAAACAGTACGACAACAACAACACCAAAGAAGCACTTTATGCCTATCAGGAGTGTTTAGAGTACAATAAAGCAACAAGCAACTATGGAGTACAACTTTACTTTCCTCCCGAGTACAACCAGTATTATCAGGAAGTAGAAGATAAATACCTGAACGATAGATACAAAGAGGGAATGTCGTTTTTAGACGTCGAAGATTTTACAAATGCAGCTCAGGTCTTTACTGAAATAACAAACATCAACAGTAATTACAAAGACTCTAACAACCAGTTAATTACAGCCATTTACGAGCCAAAATACCGAAGTGCCAATAGTGCTTTGAACAACAATTTGCCCCGCACGGCTTATTATGGTTTCACCGCCATAGAAAGAGCTATTGGAAGCTACAAAGAATCTAAAAGCCTCAAGGCAAAAGCATTAGAACTTGCAACCATCACACTATCTGTTTCAACTTTTTCTATAAACTCACGAGGTGGCGAGACATTTCAGTCGGCCTTAAAAGGAAAAATTGAGGCCAATATTGGCGACATTAAGTTGCCATTTTACAAAATTATTCAGGAGAAAAACTACTACGATCCCTCAACCGGACGGGCGACTTCATCCATGATTGCACGAGCAAATTTAAGTGGCGATATTCTTACTTATTCGCCCACTTCGAGCAGAAATACAAAAACCGAGCAAAGAGGATATAAATCTGACCAGATTACGGTTTATGACTCAATAACAAAAAAAAATGTCGGCAAAACAATTTACAAAAAGGTAACCTATTCTACCGTTGAACTCACCAACAAAATCAGTATAACGGTAAGATTTGCTGCTATTGAAAACATTTCTAAACGAGTGCTGGTCTCCAACACCTTTCAAGAGCAGTCGAGCGCAAGCGTGTCTTACAACATCTATAACGGCAACTTAAGCGAGTTGTTTCCCGGGTCTTGGGAAAGCGCCACTAAAGATAGCCCCAATGACAAAGTTTACACAACCACTAATGAGGTTACAGAGTTTAGACAAATGTTTAACCCAAACCTCATCCCAACTCCCATTCGTGATCTTGAGCTCGAATGCGCCACCAAAATTGCACAAACAATTGCCAACAAAATATCAAACTATAATCCAGAACCATAATGAATAAAATTGCCACATTCATCCTCATAACGCTAACATTACTAAGCAGTTGCAAATTAAAAAAAGCCATAGAAGCTCCCCTTCAACCAAAACCATTGTGGATTACAGAACGCCCTTTTTCAACATCTAATTATTACGGAATTGGCGTAGTTCAATGCTACGGCCCACCCGAAATATACAAAGCAAAAGCACGTCAAAACGCCCTTTCCGATATTGCTTCTCAAATAAATAGCAAAGTCAGTTCGGTTTCTGTGCTCTACCAAGTGGAAGACAAAAAAACGGTAAACGAAATCTTGCAAAACCGCATAGAATCTAAGTCCAACGAATTTTTGGAAGGATATATTTTGGTCGATACCTACACCGATGCCACCAATTATTACGAATGCTACCAACTCTCAAAAGAGCTTTTTGCGCAACTCAAAGAGAAGCGAAAAACAGAGGCCATGCAAACAGCACTGCAACTCTACAACAGCACTCAAGCCATTGACAGTAAGGGAAATGCAATGAAAAGAATTATTGCCTACACCAAAGTTCTCGAACAGCTAAACGACTATCTATCAGACAATACTACCATAAAAAACGGTGCCAATGAGGTCAACTTAAACAGCAGTGCGTTGGACAAAATTCACAAAATAATCAATGATTTAAACATCACATCGGGCACTGAGC
>JAYVSA010000226.1:0-12209 GCA_043775765.1 Breznakibacter sp.
GTCATCAACACATTCACGAAATCCATACATGGTTTACTTTGGACAAGAAGTTGGAGAAAGAGGCATGGACGAAGAGGGATTTAGTGGACGAGACGGCAGAACAACCATTTTCGACTATTGGGCAGTAGATAAAATTGAACGACTGAACAACCACGGAAAATTTGACGACAAAAGACTGAATGAGAACGAAATTCAACTCAAAGAATTTTACAAAAAAGTACTCAATTTAATTGCAACTCGGGAGGTGCTAAGTCAAGGCAAATTCTACGATTTAACCTACGCTAACAAAAACGATGAGTCAAAATTCAACTATCATAAAACCTTTGCTTTCCTACGTCACACCGAAAACGAAGTCTTTTTAATAATTACCCATTTTGGCAATTACGGCTATGATGCGCGCATTCACATCCCGCAACACGCTTTAGAAACGATTAGCAAAGGAAATCAAGATTTTTTTAGAGGCGAAAACCTACTCGACTCAAGAGGTCATATACTCTTTCCAAAACAACTCCTTTTAATTGGCGGTTTCGGATTGGAGATAAAACCCTATTCAGCCATGATTTTTAAGTTAATTTAGTCTATTATGATCGATTATAACCAAGCAACCATCGAGAACATCGTGGTGCATAACATTGGCACACGCTCAGAAGGTGAAACGATACAGTTTTCAAAAAGCGTGTTGCATTTCAACGACGATCAATTGATTGAGGATGTTCTTAAACCATTCTTTTTCAGATCCTTTAAGTCTGAAGCCTATTTCAATTTCGACCATGAAACAGATATTGAGAAGAACCATATTTTCGGTTTGGCCAAGCAAATATTTGCCGACCCAACAACTTTTTACGACAACTCCATTTTGGTGGCCGAATACCTCTATGAAAATTCAAATCATCCTAAAATAAGGGGAGGAGAGTTCTACATGGCGCTCTTCAACAATGTGGTAGTCGACGGTGAAATAGTTTCAGCTCTAGGTATTTTTAAATCGGAGAATAAAGAGACCTTCCTTAAAGTATATCTAAAAGACAACAGCTTCGAGCTTGGCTCACAAGAAGGAATCAACATAAAAAGAATAGACAAAGGGTGTCTTATTTTCGATACCGAAGAAGATTTGGGTTTTAAAGTATGCTCAGTAGACAACATTAACAAAGGCAACGATGCAACCTTCTGGATGCACGACTTCTTAGACGTAAAACCGCGCGAAGACAACTTCTACTTCACTCAAAACTACCTTAAAATGTGTAAAGGATTTGTGAGCGATGTTTACAACAACCAAAATGAAGTGCCACGTCCAGACCAGATAGATCTTCTCAACCGCTCTATCAACTTTTTCGACGACAAGATAAAATTCTCGGAACTAGAGTTTGAACGCGAGATTTTCAAACGCCCCGAAGAGGCCGATGCCTTTAAGGAGTATAAGGCAAATTACGAGCAAGAGAATGAAGTGCCATTATCTTCAAACTTCGACATTTCGCACGGAGCAGTTAAAGGCGAGAAGAAAAACTTTAAGTCAATATTAAAACTCGACAAGAATTTCCATGTTTACGTACATGGAAAACGCGACTATCTGGAAAAAGGATATGACGAGCGCCGAGCCATGAACTTCTATAAATTATACTATCAAACAGAACAGTAAAAGCTCATTACCAACACTTTACACAAACAACAATGACACTTCCCCTTCCGTTTATTGAGCGGCTCAATTTACAATTTGGACTCGAAGAGAGTACACTTTTTAGAGACGCAATAACGAATGAAGCAAAATCGGCTATACGCATCAATCCCAATAAATGGAAGAGTTCTGTTGAAACAGAGAGTCAAATCCCTTGGTGCAGCGAAGGCTATTTTTTAAAACAACGGCCATCATACACCCTCGATCCTCTTTTTCACGCTGGCAGTTACTACCCACAAGATGCCTCTTCTATGTTTCTAAAAGAGGCTCTTAATCAGATATTTACAGACGCCAAGAACCTTACCGTACTCGATCTTTGTGCTTCACCAGGTGGAAAATCGACCCTTCTAGCCTCATGGCTCAATGAAGATGGTTTTTTAGTGGCCAATGAGGTTATAAAACCCAGAGCGCAAATACTTAAAGAGAACCTAATAAAATGGGGCTATTCCAACATAGCCGTCACCAACAACGACCCAGCTCATTTTGCCAAATTACCCTCACTTTTCGACTTAGTGGTCATCGATGCCCCCTGTTCTGGTGAAGGTCTGTTTCGCAAAGACAACGATGCAATAACCGAATGGAGCGTAGACAATGCAAACCTCTGCGCAGCACGCCAAAAGAGAATTCTGATGGACGCCATGCCCACTCTAAAACCCAACGGTGTATTAATCTATTCAACCTGTACTTTTAACCCCGAAGAGAATGAAAAAAACATCGAATGGTTGGCCAAACAACACAGCATAGAAGTCATCAATCTGAAAATAGATCCAACATGGGGTGTTACCGAAGTCAATTTTAATGGCGGTAAAGGATACGGATTTTATCCACACAAAGTGCAAGGCGAAGGTTTTTTCATTATTGCCATACGAAAACTTGAAGGTCAGGAGCCAATCTATAGAAACTCCAAACGATCGAAATGGAATGAAAAATCGACACTTCCACCAAACCTTTTTACAGAAAATAACACACTATCTTTCAAGAAGATAAATAATCAAACCTTTGCATTTCCAGAAGAATACACCACCTTTTTGGAGACGCTCGCCAACAGCCTCTACCTCATCCATTTAGGTATTTGCATTGGCGAAGACACCCCAAAAGGCCTTATCCCCAACCATTCATTAGCCATGTCGAACTTGCTGGGCGAGCACTACCCCACCATAGAACTTGAAAAACTCGATGCTCTGAAATATCTAAAAGGTGAAAGCAATTTGGTCATCAGTGGCACAAGTGGCTGGAATATTGTCACTTACAAACACCAACCACTCGGATTCATCAAACTGATACAGAACCGATTTAACAACTATTACCCCAAAGAGTATCGTATACGAATGAATATTGAATAAAAAAAAACTTATGGAAAACATAACATTAACCACTCCTGCCCTACTCTTTTCGGCGGTTTCATTGATATTACTGGCCTACACCAACCGCTTTTTAGGATATAGTTCGCTCATCCGAAGCCTATACGATGGCTTCAAACGCAATCCCGACGATGTCATCTATCAACAGATAAAAAACTTAAGCAGACGCCTTAAATTAATACGACGAATGCAATTGATGGGTGCCACCAGTTTGCTCTTTTGCACCATATCTATGTTCCTCATTTACATCGACTTGAATCAATTTGCAATGATTGCTTTTGCATTAGGTTTAATGTCGATGATAACCTCACTTACCCTTTCAATATGGGAAATTCAAATATCCACCAAATCGCTCGAACTTCATTTGCAAGACATGGAAAATGCCAAAAATAGTTGCGAGTTGCCAAGAAAATAGGCATACCTAATGCAAATAACAAATTGGGCGTTACCCTAGCGGGTCGTGTTTTACGCTTCAATCTTTTTGCCCCTCAAAAAGGGCAAAAAGGATTTCCGCTACAACCACTAACGCGCAAGCCAAACTACATTCCAGCCCTTGAAAGTTAAACCAACCCAGCTCAATAGCCCCCTTTGCATTCAAAAAATAACGAATATTTAACGCTCATCAGTAAGACTTTAATAAGTGAATAATTTATCTTGCGCAAAAATAAGAGAATGAATTGGACAAATAGATGGATTTTGGTAGTGGTACTAACTACAATTTTCAGCACTGCAAAAGGTCAAGACAAAGAGATAGACAGCTTGTATGTCAAGAGCTTAGACCTCATTGACAACAACGACTATTCAAGTGCAAAAGTTGAACTATTAAAGGCGCTAAATCTTAATAAAAAAAGCGACAAGGTGCTTAAAGAATTGGCATTTTGTTACTATCAAACCAACAAATACAACACAGCCATTGAGTATTCTAACAAGTTGATACGGCAAAAAACTGAACTCAGCGCCGAAGGCTATGTTACCAAATGCGCCTCTTTAGAAGCGCTTGGCAAATCTACAAATGCCTTAAGATACTATAAAATAGGCGTGGCGAAATATCCATCAAAGCACCAGCTAAACTACAATTATGCCCAGTTATGCTTTTCAAAAGGAGATTATATAACAGCTGAGAACTATGCTATTGAAGCCATTTTAACCTACAATTCTGACCCTGAGAGCCACTTTTTGCTCTACCAAATAGCTAACAAGCAAGGATTAAGAGTAAAAGCACTTTTTGCGGCTATCTATTATGCTCATCTCGAACAAGATGACAAAAAAAGCATAGAAGCCTATAAATTGGTGCGAAAACTCTGGTGGGAAATTGCCTCTAAAGAGGGTAAAAATATTATGAGATTGGTAGATTCCAATACGGATTTTGATGGATTTGGCGCGATAGAGAAACTTATCAATCAGGTAAACTCGAGCTTTCCAATGAATGTAACTCCTCAACAAGAGATGGCATTCTTAACCCAAGCAAACGACTCCCTTTATAAACACATTAATCTGCTCCAAGATAAACACACAAACAACTTTTACTGGAGTTTTTATGGTGGTTTTTTCGCGCGCTTACAAATAGTTCACTATAGCCAGTATAGTACATTTTACATGGCTCAATACTGCTATAAACCCGAAGTAATGGGCGAAGTAGCCAAAAACCTCGTTGAGTTCAACAACTTCAGCTATTGGCTTGAAAAGGAACTTCTAAGAACCAAAGAATAGTAGAAAAAGAAAAATTTGCATTGGTTGTAAAAATGTGTATTTTTATGTATCAAAAACAATGCTATTAGCGTACTAAAGTTATATTAACTAAAAAATGGATGATGCTATGAAAAAAATACAGACAAAACATTTCCAATACACGGGTACCGACGACTATGATACGGCAATTGATTTGCAGTTGAATCTCTTTTTTAAAGACAACAATATTGAAACAGATGACATTATTGACATCAAGTATGGCGCACACGACACTGGTGGTGTGAGTACATATTCGGCCTTACTAATTTACGAAGGCTAGGAATATTTAAGAATTAAAAAGGGGGGATTGAGATTTATTTCAATCCCCCCTTTTTAATTTATCGAGGTTTAAAGAAGGAGACCGTTTCAGTAAGTTCCTTGGCTAAAGCCGAAAGCTCTTCGGCTGTTGCAGCCATCTCCTCAGCAGCAGCGGCATTTCCCTGAGTAATAGTATTTAACTGCTGAAGAGCCAAATTCACGTGATGAGCTCCACCTTTCATTTCAATACTCGAAGTGGTTACTTCCTTAACCTTTTGTGCCGTATCTTGAATATTGGGAACTACCTGAGCTAGTAATTTACTCGAAGCATCGGCAATTTCAACACTTTCATCGCTCATACGAATAATTTCATTGGCCGACTCTTGACTTAACTCCGCTAGTTTTCGAATTTCGGCGGCCACTACAGAAAATCCACGGCCATGTTCACCAGCTCTGGCAGCCTCCACGGCAGCATTGAGCGACAAGATATTGGTTTGCTTAGCAATATCAGTAATTACAGATACCTTCTCTGATATACGCCTCATTGCAACCATTGTTTGAACAACAGCATCATTGCTCTTCTCTATTTGTAGTACAGACCGAGACGAGATCTCCTCTGTTTGCTGCGAGTTGTCGGTGTTTTGATCAATATTAGCACTCATCTCCTCCATAGAACTCGTAATCTCCTCTGTAGAAGCAGCCTGATCATTGGCACCTTGGGAAACATTTTGCAAATTCACACTCATATCGTGAGAAGCCTGAGCAATTTTATCGGCCCCCAACGTAATAGATGCCACAATAAAATTGAGTTGAAAAGACATTTCATTACAAGCCAAAACCAAGTCTCCAATTTCATCTTTATACCCAGGGTTCATCTCTTCGCCAAGATCACCTTCACTAATACCTTTAAAATAGGGAACCAAAAGCGCTAACCTATTAATTATAAGACTATTGACCAATAAATAGTAAATAATAATTACGAGTGTATTGATTGATAGAAAAATAATAAAAATGGTATTACCATTGGCTTTCGATTCATTACTCATCCGAACTAAAGACGCCGACAAATTGTCATCTCTTTCAAGCAATGCATCCACATTATCGCGAATAAAGAGCAACTGAAAAACAAAATTCTTTGATCCGCCCATTGCAGCTATTTCATTGGCATTGGACATAAACTCAACCCAAATAGGTTCAATGGCATCAAACTCATCCTTAAGTTCTTTGTAGTGGCCTAAAACCGTTATATCTCCATTAATTCCTGGTACTTTTCCACCATTTTTAAGACAATAAAAGATATCGTTATAAAGCTTAATTAATTTAGATAGATTCTCTCTATCGTTGGTATTTTTGCTATCTCCATTGGCAATATGTTCCGAGAAATAGGCAATTCGTTGAGAAATCATCCTATTTCGGCCAGCGGCGTCAATAAGAACCCCATATTCATCCTTCTGACTCATGTAATAAAACAAGAAATTTGCCAATGAAAGAGATATCAAAATTAAGAACATGGTTCCTATTTTTGCTCTGATTGTGAAGTTTTCAAATATGTCGTTTATTTTTCTTGCCATTACCCTTAAAACTATAATTCTAAACACCTCATAAGCAAACACTTATCATGTTCATCACAAAGATAAAGCAAGTAGCCCAATATTGCAATTAAAAAATTACAACTTCAAATGATTGAGAAGCACGATTTCTTTCGTTGTAATTTGAATTATTATTAACTTATGACCAAATTAAAGTTAACGGAAATAAACAACAAATAAGCAAAAACAATGGGTAAAAATATCGATGGCGGCGCTTCTCACAGTGCTATTTATGGTTTAGGGTTTATTGGAGCAGGCATCTATTTTGTGTCGCATGCAACAGGTTTTTGGATGGGTGTATTCGGAATACTTAAAGCACTGGTGTGGCCAGCAATTTTGGTTTATGAGGTACTGAGTAGAATGGCAGTTTAGTTGATGTTTAGAGATTACGCCAAAAAACAGAACTCTGTTAAAAGGAAAACCACCACGAAATTAATGGTGGTGGTTCTCAATTTTTTACGCTCACATTATTTACAGCTTAAGCTTTGCGAGCCATTAACTTGACTTCGAAGAGTCATATCGATTACAATAATTTCATTATTATTTTTCAAATACCTTGTGTTCCCCATACACTTCAATTTGGTGAAACATCGAATTAATTCAACCTTACTTCACCACTTCTTAGCATTTAAAACAAACCACCTCTTTGTCCTTCAACTACATTTTCCTCGAGTTGTGTTGCACTAGGCTTTAGGCGTTTTTGTTGGTAATTGCCGTTTTCGTTCAAATGGTTTTCCCTTAATTTTCATCACTCATATTCTACATGTAAATATAACACAGGAATAAAAAAATTATTCTGCTGAGGGTATAAATTTTTATTTTTTTTGACGAAAAGTGCTATACGAAAAAATAATGTCACGTAATAGAAGATCAACGGAGTTAAAGACGTAAGGCTGAAATTAAGCAACTTATTGATAACAAACACTCTATCAATGCCAACTGGCTTAATATTAGGCAAATACGACTAATATTCTCGAATTAAACTCGCGTCATATAAATATTTTTTTGGCTGTTTCTGGGATGCGGAATGGCAGAACAAAAACCAAAGCTTCGCAAACTTGAAAATCGTTTAGACAATGCCCAACCTAATAGGTTTATGATTATCATCGATAGCCACAAAAGTAAAAATAGCATTCACCGCTTTTACTCTACCTTCCGAGAACATCTCCTCAACATAAATCGCCACTTCAACATCAACTTTAAAGGTACTTACACGAGCTACTTTACCCACAATCTCGGCTATGGTTCCCGATTTAATGGCATTTTTAAACTGCATTTTGTCAGTTGAGATAGTTACCAGTTTCATTCTAGTAAAACGAGTGGCAGTAATATAAGCCACCTCATCCATCCACTGCATAGCCGTTCCACCAAATAACGTATCGTGGGCATTGAGGGTATTGGGAAATACCACCTTAAACTGTCTTGTTTCCGTTTTATTAATGTGTTCGTCTAATCTCATCTCAATATCAGCATTTTAACAAACAAATAATGAACCCACGTTTAAAATAATTCACAAATATATATTAAAATATTTGGATTACGAACACAGGTTCATTATGTTTGTGTAAAATATTACAGATATGAAAGCATCTTTAGTTGTAAAATTGTTTGTTATACTGCCAGGTTTATTATTTGCCAACTACGTTCTGATGGCAATAATTGGTTGTATAACTTGTATATTTGGCTTTGGTAATGATTTTTATTGCGGACCGTATTGCATTTTCGGCAAGATAGCTTTAGGTTTGTCGGCACTCTTTTTTGGATATCTTCTTATCCCAGAAGTTGCCCCATTATTTAAAACATTAAGAAATGTCACGTCCTCAAAAAAGTCGAAAAATTTGTAACCCACCCAAAATGATGGGTTTTAAGCCCTTTGGAATAGCGGTTTGCGATGCCGAACAAATAACCCTGCAATACGATGAATATGAATCAATTAAATTAGTGAACTACGACAATCTCTCACAAGATGAAGCATCGGAACGGATGGAAATTTCTCGCCCTACCCTAACACGGATTTACAACAGTGCGCTGATAAAAATTGCAAAGGCATTTGTTGAGGGAAAATCGATATTAATTGAAGGGGGCAACTTTGAATTTGAGAAAGATTGGTATAAGTGCAAAAAATGTTTTAAGCTCATTGAGGGCATCGAAAACCACGTGCAGTGCGCGGGTTGCACACGGTTTGGCACAGAAGAGCTGATAAACCTTAATCAACCGAAAATTGAGTAGGAGTGTAAAAATTAAAGATGAATTATGAGGGTTGTAGCTTTAGTAGAAAATAATACAAAATCAGCCTATCTTGATGCAGAACATGGTTTGTCGCTCTATATTGAAACCGAAAACCACAAAATTATTTTTGACACTGGAGCCACTAACTTATTTATCTTAAATGCAGTCAAACTCAATATAAATTTGCAAGAAGTTGATTATGTGGTTATTTCACACGGACATTACGACCACATTGGAGGACTAATACACTTTTTACAACTCAACCAAAAAGCAAAAATCATCCTCAAAAAAGAGATTTTTGAATATCAGTACATCTCCATTCGCCAAGAAACAAAAAAAAATATCGGTTGTCTGCCAGAATTACTCAATTACAAAGAGCGGTTTATATATCCAGAAAATGCGATAGAAACTATTGACAATCTGCATGTTATAACAAAAATAAATTCTGTATTTGCCTTACCAAAGGGGAATAACATTTTGTTTAAAACATCAAACAACGTTTTAAAACCCGATGATTTTAGTCACGAATTAATTCTTACCATCGAAGAGAAAAATGAGATGTATGTTTTTTGTGGATGCGCCCATAACGGCGTTTTAAACACTATTTCTGCCGTGCAACAACATCTCCCCAACAAATTGATAAAAACGATAATTGGGGGATTCCATTTAATAGATAGCAATGAATTTGTAGAGACCGAAAGTGCTCAAGAGATAAAATATATAGCAACGATTTTAAAACAATTGAGTTTCTCAACAAACTACTATACAGGACATTGCACAAGTAATAGTGCTTTTAATGTTATGAGAGAGATATTAGAAGATAAATTGAAACATATTGAAATAGGAGAAACGCTTGATGTATAAAATAAGTTAACAATAAAATAATAAGAATATGAAAATTGCCGTTCCAGTTACTGAAGATTACCAAATTGACAATCATTTTGGCCATTGCAAAGCCTATTATCTTTTTACAATTGCCGAGAACAATGAAATTACCGATGTGCAAACCCTTGACTCAGAACCTGGCTGTGGATGTAAATCGAACATTGCCACCACACTAGCAGAACGTGGCGTTAAAATATTGCTGGCAGGCGGCATTGGCAATGGAGCCATAAGCGTTATCAATAAGGCCGGTATAGAAGTAGTTCGTGGCTGTTCTGGCAATGCTGCAGAAGCGGTAAAGCTCTATGTTTCAGGCTTGCTTAAAGATGGTGGTGAAAGTTGTCATCAACATGAAAACCACAACGAAGAAGGCGGTCATGTTTGCAGTCACTAGATTAATTTTCAGACTGTTGCCTATAACAAAACAAGCAATTCTCGCAAAGTCACAAACGCATTTTATCGAGGACTATGCTTGTCCGTAACCTGTTTTAATGACTTATGCTGAGTTGTTTTTAACTTAGCATAAATATTTAAACATACGACCGCAATACAGACGCTAAAAACAAGATTATATGTGACTCATTTCCCATATTGAACTCACGCTACTTAAATATTCTTTTGACGGATTTAGCGGACGCGTGAGTGGCAGAGCGTGAAACCCCACAGCCAAACGGTGGAGCTTGTCGGAACCGGATGGCGAGGAGTTGAAGCGGCGACACGACAGCAGGGGCGAGTAAACTTGAGGCGTTGAGCCAGTGCAGTAAACACAGAAGTTACCTGAAACGCCCCTGTTGGCACGCCCAAAGTATTAGAATTGGGATTTTTTAGACGTCCCAAGATTTTAAAACTTGGAACGTCCTGAAATAAACTTTAGCAACTCATTTCGCCAGCATTTTTCTTGGCAGAGAGTAGATTGTACGCGCCTTGAACGACTATTTTGATGTTTTTTATATTTATGTTTGCTGGCAAGGTGATTTGCGTGTAGCCATCGCTGACGAGCCCTTTTTGTATTTCCACCATACGATACTCGGTGAAAGGCTTGCCATTTTCGGTTTTGGTGCGCTCAAAAAGGAATATATAATCTTTGTCGTTGAAGCTTACAATGGCGTTAGAAGGCACGGCCTGCGCGGTTGTTGGTGTGGTTTGAATGAGGGCATTGACGTACATTCCAGGCATCAGGTTTGGACACGTAGCGCTTACGCTGGCGTAGACTTTAAATGTTTTGTCGGCGTTGATGGATTTTCCAGTTTGGGTGATTTGCGCTTGGTGAACATCGGTTTCGTTATTGACAAAGAAGTTGATTTTTTGTCCGATGGAGACCAGCGAGGCGTCTTTTTCGAAGAGTGTGAGTTCGATGAAAAGGCTGCTGGTATTGATGATTTCGAAGAGGATGTCGGTGGACGTGACGGACTTGCCGAGGTTGATGTTGACGCTTTTTATAAAGCCCGAGATGGGCGAAACGAGTGGCAAGGCGCTAGAAATATCGTCGTCGTGCAAATTGGCAGGATTGATGCCCAGGAGAGCCAGTTTTTGTTCGAGAGCCCTCATTTGAACCTTGAGATTTTTGTAGTTGGCGGTAACTTCCTGCAAGTTTTGTTGCGAGTAAACATCGTCTTTATAGAGCTGTGTGTGGCGCTGATATTCGGAATTGGCAAACTCAAACTTGTTTTTGGCTTCGAGGTAGCTTTGTTGTAAATCTACAAATGCCTGATTTTCAATTAGTGCCAACACTTGTCCTTTGGTAAGGCTGTTGCCTGCCACGAGATTGGTGCTTTTGATGAATCCGCCCATTGGAGCGCTCACAGTAGCCAAGTCGTTAGGTGCTACGGCCACTATGCCGCTCACTTTTAGGCTTCCAGCAAGAGCGCGTTCTTCAATGGTTCCGAGCTCAATGTTGGCCAGTTTTATCTGATCGTTGCGTAATTCGACGATGTCGTCTGGAAGATTCTCATCCTCCTTTTCGGCGGTAGATTGGTTACCCGAGCAGGCCATCATCGACAGAAGGAAAAAGGCAAAAAGTGCTGATTTTAAAAATCTATATTTTGACATAATATTTTGAATTAGAATGTTTTACCAGTTATGTAATCGAGATTTATGATTGTTTGGTTGTAGCTATTGAGCGCCTCTAAGTAACTTTGTTTAATGGTGAGCGCACGGTTGATGCTAAGCACGAAATTGAGATAATCGAGCGCACCAGCGTTGTAGCTTTTGGTGGTTTGCTCAATAATAATGGTGGCCTCTGGCACGGCTTGTTGCTCGTAATACTCAACGCTACTGCGATATTTTTGCTCTTCAAGAAGCAGCGATTGGTAGTTGCTTTGAAGAGATTTGGTGTAATAATCGGCATTCGTGCGAGCAATGGTTTCGTTAATCTTAGCCGATTTCACCTTGGAAACATTAGCCACAAACCAGATAGGAATGGCAATGCCAGCCTGTATGCCGTTGAATCTATCTCCACTACCAAAAGAGCGAGGCACGCCGTTAACGTCTTGT
>JAYVSA010000227.1:0-2213 GCA_043775765.1 Breznakibacter sp.
ATCTCAAAAGGTGGTTCAATATTGACCAACAATTGATCTTTTTTTGGCTTATTGCGTTTACGTTAACGCGATAGGCGCTTGAATAATTATTAATGGTTAATCAATGTCGTTTAGTTAAGGATTTAATAGATTAAAATTTAAACACATAGATACATAGAAAACAAAGATATAGCTTCATTAATTATATTAATAGAGGGACACATAGTATAGAAAACTTTGTTTTCTATGTTTTTATTTGATAAAAACGTTCTATGTGTACTCTGTTTTTTACTAAAACTTCATCTATGTATCTATGTGTTTTAAAGAATATATGGTTATCTCTTGATTTAATAATATTGATTTACAGTTATTTATTCATTATTACAAAAATTAACAATGAAAAAGATATTTACTATTCTTCTTTTGGTTTGCGCTTGCTTTGGGGCAAGTGCCCAGCAGCAGACCATGGAACGTTATCATGCGTTTGATGATGATTGGCGGTTTGCCTTGGGCGATTATCCGGCTGCCAGTGCCAATTATTTCAATGACATCAATTGGAGACAGCTCGACCTGCCTCACGATTGGAGTATAGAAGGCGAAGTAAACCCATCTAACCCCGTGGGCAACGATGGTGGATACTTTCCTGCAGGCATCGGTTGGTATAGAAAAACATTCAGTCTGCCCGAAGCCTGGAAAGGGAAATGCGTTTCCATTTATTTTGAGGGCGTTTATATGAATTCTGAGGTTTTCATCAATGGAAAATCGCTTGGTGTTTATCCTTATGGCTACACTTCTTTTACTTACAATATTGCTCCCTATTTAGATTTTACGAAAAAGAATGTAATATCAGTCCGAGTAGACAATTCAAAGCAAAAGAATTGCAGATGGTATAGCGGCTCGGGGATATATAGGCATGTTTGGTTGATGGTGAGCAATCCCGTATACATTCCACAGCGAGGCTTGGCAATAAGCACACCCTCCGTAAAAGCAGATAGAGCCAAAGTGTTGGTTTATGCCACGCTTAAAAATGAAACATCTAATCCTCAATCTGTAGTTTTAAAAACAGAAATATGGGATGCCAATTCAAAAAAAGTAGGCCGAGGGCAACAGCAGATAGAACTGGCTGCCCATAGCGAAAAAACAATAGCACAAAACATTGAGGTATCTAAACCCAGCCTATGGACTCCCTCCAATCCATATCTTTATCAGGCCAAGATACAAATCACTAAGGGAAAAGACATCTTGGATGAAACAGCAAGCCAATTTGGTATCCGTTCCCTGAAATTTAGTCCGCAAAACGGTTTTGAGTTGAATGGCAAATCCATTAAACTGAACGGTGGCTGTGTGCACCACGACAATGGATGTTTGGGTGCAGCGGCTTTTGATCGTGCAGAGGAACGACGAGTAGAACTGCTGAAGGCGGCAGGGTTCAATTCCATCCGCACCTCGCACAATCCGCCATCAGAAGCATTTTTAAATGCCTGCGATCGCTTGGGGATGATGGTGATTGATGAAGCTTTTGACGGGTGGAGGCAGGAAAAGAACAAATATGATTATGCGTCGATATTTGATGAATGGAGTCAGCGGGATGTGAGTGCAATGGTGCTGCGTGACCGCAACCATCCCTCCGTAGTGATGTGGAGCATCGGCAACGAAATCATTGAACGTAAAAAGCCCGAAGCGGTAGAGACTGCCAAAATGCTTGCCCGAACCATTCACCGCATCGATTCCACTCGGCCAGTTACCTCGGCCATGACCGCTTGGGATAAAGACTGGGAAATATTTGATCCATTGATGGCTGCTCATGATGTTTGCGGCTACAATTATCAATTGGATAAAGCCACCGCCGACCATCTGCGAGTTCCTTCTCGTGTTATTGTACAAACAGAATCTTATCCGAAAGATGCTTTCTCAAATTGGAGCTTGGTGCAAAACAATCCCTATATCATTGGTGATTTTGTTTGGACTGCCCTCGACTATTTGGGCGAATCTGGCATCGGGCGGTGGTATTATTCTGGCGATGTGCCCGGTGAGCATTGGGAACGTGAGATGTTTCCTTGGCATGGAGCATATTGTGGCGATATTGATTTAATGGGTGGACGAAAACCGATCTCTCACTACCGCAATCTGCTGTGGAACGCTACCGAAAAGCTCTATATGGCCGTTCGCGAGCCTGAACCATTGCCTATTGCCATCAAAGTAACGATGTGGTCGGTATGGCCAACTTGGGAAAG
>JAYVSA010000228.1:0-5819 GCA_043775765.1 Breznakibacter sp.
GCTGGTCATTTACCAGTTCTACTTCAAAGCAGAAGTTTTGAACAGCCTCGGGATAGGTTTTCTCCATATCGCCAATCACCAAATCGTGAGTGGCAATAATAACGTGTGTGTTCAACGCAACCATATTCTCGAGCAACCCTATGGAACCCAACTGCTTATCTTTGGTATTGGTGCCACGCAATATCTCGTCTAAAATGATAAATGTATTGGGGTGAATGGCCACAAAGTCGATGATATTTTTGAGGCGCAATAATTCTGCGTAAAAATAAGATTGGTTGTCGGCCAAGGAGTCTTCAATTTTAAGACTCGATTTGAGGTGCATAGGGGTAAAAGCCATTCGCAGAGCGCACACCGGAGCGCCACATTGAGCCAATATTAGGTTAATACCAAGTGTGCGTAAAAAGGTACTTTTGCCAGCCATATTGGCACCCGTAATAATGGTTACTGATGGCGAACCACCTAAAACAACCGAATTACAAACGCGTTTACTGCTCGAAATAAGCGGATGACCCAACTCTTGGGCATCAATAGCAAAACCCTCCGTGATGATTTCTGGATAAACCACCTCATCTTTACTATTAAAAGCAAACACCGCAAAACTCACCAAACTATCGATCTCGGCCAAGGCATTGAACCACTGTTTCACTGAGCCACTGTGTGTTTTTCTCCAATTTAAAAGGGCTAAATAGATGCGCACATCGAGAAGAATAAACGGATTTACAAACCCCATAAAGAGAAGGTTGGCGCGCAAGTCGAACCTATCGAGCAACTTAAAAAGTACGTTAAGCGCCTCGCTGGCTTTGCCGTGTTGCGAGAAACTAGCCTTAATTTCATTCAGCAGTTCGGCTTTAAACTCTACCTCTTCAATAAGCTTTATTAAGAGAGCATATTTCTTAAATACTTTAGCCGTTTTGTCGAGTCTACGTTGCGCCACGCCAATTCGTTTTGAGAAGAGTGCAGCAACAAAAAGACCAAAGAAATAGGCCACCGTGAGAGCATTGAAAGGTAACAAGCCCCCAAAAACCAGCGAAAGAACAACAACATTACCTGCAATAATAACTTTAAGCAACCAACCAATATAAGATGGCACGCTCTCATTTTCTTCGAGCCACGCCTCCACCTGACCAACGCCTTTTTCTTTGTCGTTGGACAACGTGCCGAGCATTTGTAAATCTTCGAGCAGAAGTCGGTTGTTTGAGAGTTCCGTAATGGCCTCTTGACGCTTGAGGATATCCTGATTATTGATGTTTGATGCAACCAGAGTTTGAGCCAATCGCTTGGTGCCAATGCGCGTAGAGCATCGGTTTATGAATTGAAAGAGCGATTTTTGTCCAAAGAGATCGAAGTCGGCAGAGAGGTTTGGGTTAAGCTGCTCAAACTCACTACCCGTGGAAAACCCTTGATAGTTGTGAGCCAAATATTGAAGCTCTTGTTGGTTAATGGTTAATCGGGTATTGAGTTCTTGCTGAATGCGTAAATTTTTAAAATCGAGCTGTACCACCAAGAGAAAAAGCAACAGCGAAAAGACAGAAACAACTAAAAGTGGTGTACCTGTTTTAAGAACAATGTATGCCACCAAAAAGCCTAAAAACAGTGCAAAAGTGAGCAAGCGAGCATAGAAGAGTTTGTTTGAAATACTCTTGTGCTTGTTCCATTCCTTTTGAAGGGAAGTTACTTTATGGGTATAATAACTGAGTCGTGAAAAAGGCATTCTATCAGATTTATGGAACGTAAATAGTGGTTCATGTTTACTAAAGACGGAACAAATGTAACAGTATTTGGGTTAAGTTTTGTACAAAAAGCGGTTTAATTCGACAGATTGCCCTTTGGTAAAGCGTGATGAACCCCTGATTTAAGTTCGTTCTATGGATGGTTTTTGCAGCGGGTGAGGGATTGAATGGAAATCCTTTTTGCCCTTATCGGAATTTAAGAAACTCGGGACGTGGTGGGCAAAAAGATTGGAGTGAAAGCCCGACAGAAAGCGCGAAGTTACCATAAACGTGAAGTGCAAGAACGATGTTGTAACCACATAAAACGGCGCTTTGTGGCACCCCCAAAGAAACATTTATCAGCTTTGTTGAGTGGCAAAAAAGTAGATGAGCACATCGTCGAGGAGCGCTTTCCAGTTGCCCCACGAGTGACTTTCGTTGGTTTCGATGTATTTGAAAGGATACCCTTTGGCTTGGAGTATGGCTTTTAAACGGAGGGCTTCGGGCTGGGTGTCGAAAATAGTGCCTGTGGAGAGGAATATTTTCAAGTTGAGCATTGGGCCGTTTTCGTAAGGGGTATAAACGGAATTGTTGTACCAAAAAGCGGGCGACTGAATGGCGATGAGTTTAAAGATATTGGAGTAGGTGGCGCCCATGTAAGCGCTGTTGAGGCCTCCCATGGAGGTGCCTAAGATGGCGCGCGACTCACGCAAGGGTGCTGTTTTGTAGGTTGTGTCGATGTGAGGAACGAGTTCGGTGGCCAAGAATTTGGCGTATTGTGGATTGCAATTTAATTCTGTAACGCGGCGGTTTTCTGCGGTTTCGGTGTTGCGAGGATCAATGAATACGGCAATAACGGGTTTTATACTTCCTTCGTGAATCATGTTATCGAGCACGTTGAGCATGCACCCCAAAGTACCGTCGGCGTACTCTTGCCCGTCGGTGATATAAATAACGGGCAGGTTGCTGAGGTTTTCGTAGCCAAAAGGGGTGTAGATGCGGTAGGCGACATTGTAGGCCAGCTGGGTGGAATAGATTATTTGACGGGTTGAGAAGGTGCCGTAGGTAATGCCATTTTGGTAAATTGTTTGATGCGGCTCTTCGTAGTAGGGCATTTTGAGCACAGAGTTCTCGCCATAGCCACTGTTTTGTCGGAGCGGATTGGCAAGGTCGATGATCCAATTGGTGCTGTTAAGCACAATTTTATAGTCGAGCCGGCTATTGGAGGGGAATGTTTTGAGGCACATCCACACATTGGAATTACCTACTTTTAGTCCCACGAAACTGGGGTTCCACTGAGAGAAATCGCCAGCCCAAGCAACGCTGTTGGCATTGCCACGGTAGAGAAAAGCTACCGAATCGGCCACCACGAAAGGAATTTTATTATGGGCAGAAAGGTAGCTCCACAGAGAGTCTAACGATTGGGTGCGGGAAATGGAGTCGTTGATGCTCGCTACTTTGGTGAGGTAACTGTTAAAGTCGTTAAACGTTTTAAAGTCGAGGCTTGTTTTTGTTTCAGGAACAGGTTGCTTCTCTTTGGAACAACTGCCAAAAACAAGCGGTAGCAGTGATAAAATGGCGTATAAGAACATTTTAAAGAGTTTATATTTCCGAATCATGTTGCTTGGATATTGTACTGATAAAGAGTGAATTAAATGATTTTCAAATATAGCGGTTTATGACGAAGAATTGAATACACAAGACGAGAATAATTTATACACGAATGACTTAAACTTGAAACGCAACATCGGGTGAGGGAATGAAGCGAAAATCCTTTTTGCCCTTATCGGAATTGAAGAAACTCGGGACGTGGTGGGCAAAAAGATTGGAGTGTAATGCCCGACAGAAAGCGCGAAATTACCATAAACGTGAAATGCAAGAACAACGCTAAAGCCACAGAAAACGGCGCTTTGTGGCACCCCAAAAAGATAAAACGCTAGAGTAATTTTTGGGTGGCAAGGAAATCTTGAAAGGCGTCTTTGTAGGTGTCGGAGACGGGGATATGGGTTTTGCCAAAGATGATGCGGTTGCGTTCGAGTTCGGTGATTTTGGTGGTTTGGACGATGAAGGAGCGGTGCACGCGCAGGAATTGGGGCGTGGGAAGCATCTCTTCCATGGCTTTGAGGGTGATGTGGCTGGTGATGGGTGTGGTGGTACCCTGCAGGTAAATTTGGAGGTAGTCTTTGAGGCCTTCGATATAGAGTATTTTGGCGAGTTCTACTTGCAGGAGGCGACCATCGGCCTTCACGAAAATGGTGGTGGTGCCTGCGGTTGAGGCTGTTAAGGCGCTACGTTGATACCATTGCAGGGCTTTATTGGCGGCGGCCAAAAAATCGGGGTATCCGAAGGGTTTGAGCAGGTAGTCGAGGGCACTCACTTTGTAGCTTTCTAGGGCGTACTGCTGAAAGGCGGTGGTGAAGATGATGCGAGTGGTAGGTGGTACCAGTTTGGCAAACTCCATTCCGCTGAGTTCGGCCATGTGAATGTCGAGGAAAAGGAGGTCGGGCGGCGTGGTGGAAATGGCGCTGGTGGCACTTATGGCGGACGAGAATTTGCCTATGAGATTGAGAAATGGCGTTTTGAGGACGTAGCTTTCTAGCAGTCCGAGAGCCAGAGGTTCGTCGTCGATGATAAAGCAGGTGAGTATCATTTTTTAGGCATTTAGAAGTGGTATGATGAGTTGCGCAACGAAGGTGTTGCCCTCTTTTTCGGTGAGGAGCGTGTGTTGGTGAGGATAAAGGAGTTGGAGTCGGCGACGAAGGTTTTCGAGTCCAATGCCAGAGCCGCTGGTGTCGGAAGCATCTTTAGGGAAGCAACTATTTTTGATGGTGCAGACGAGTTCATCGTTGCCATTTTCACGGATGCTGATGTGTATAAACGACGGGTAAGTAACGCTTATGCCGTGCTTAAAACTGTTTTCTACTAAGGAGATGAAGAGCATGGGGGCCACGGTTTTGTGCATATCGGTGGCAATATTGATGTCGGTTTGCAGGTCGATGTCGTTGGTAAGGCGTATGCGCATGAGCTCGACGTAATTTTTAATGAAGTCTATTTCGAGTTGCAGGGGCACGAAGTTTTGGTTGTTTTCGTAAAGTGCGTAACGCAGAAGTTTGCTGAGGTCGAGCACGGTTTGTTGAGCTCTATCGGGACTAATGGCAATGAGCGCGTAGATGTTATTGAGCGTATTAAACAGGAAGTGTGGGTTGAGTTGCTGGCGCAGATTGGTAAGTTCGGCCTCGATGCGTTTTTTCTCACCTTCTTGAATTTCGGCATCGAGGGAGTGCCATTTGCGGGTGGTTTTTACGGCTATGCAAACGCCTATTGGTATAACGTAAGGCATAAAATATTTGAAGAAATAGGAAAGAGCCAATGGAAAGTCGTTGTGATGTGCCGAGCGTGGTTCGTTGTCGAATTGCATAACATTAACAACATCCCAAAGATGAACGAATTGCCCCATTACAATTGCCAGAATAAAGTTGACGAGCAGAAACTCCCACATCCGCTTGCGAAACATGAGCTTATCTATAACAATAAAATAGTTAAGGTAATAAATGGCTGACAATGCCACTACAAAGACGCAGTGATGCAGGAACTTAGACCAAAAATCGGATTCATGACTTCGCCAAATGAGCATGAAAGGCAAACCAGAGACCAACGTCCACACGGCAATGTGAACAAGAAGTGAGAGGAACTTTTTCTTTTGCGCTTTATTCATGGTAATGATAGTTGAATTTCAAAGATAGTGAATTATAGGTTGGATTGAAAAAGGTGCACACAGAGTTACGTTCCATCTATTTCAACCCATCTCCCCATATTTTATCATTCATACCGTATTGCCTCAATAGGATCTAGTTCCGATGCGTTTTTGGCAGGATACCATCCGAAGAACACACCCGTAATGGTACACACCACAAACGAGAGAATAACCGAAAAGAGTTGCACTGAAACAGGCCACGCAAAAACGAACTTAATAATCATGGAGATGCCCATTCCTAATACAACACCAATAACACCGCCTGTAACGCTTATCAAGATGGCTTCAATAAGGAACTGCGCCAAAATGTCACGTCCCTTTGCACCAATAGACATCCGCAATCCTATTTCACGAGT
>JAYVSA010000229.1:0-3884 GCA_043775765.1 Breznakibacter sp.
TAATTTCCTAGTTCCCCCAGATAAATCTGGGGGATATTATAGGGTAACACCTACGGTGTTAAGCAAACGGTTTAATTAAGAACCATTTGATAAGTATTATGAATCAAATCGACCGTTAGAGTATAAGTGCCAGGTGCATCGTCGGTAATTCCGTTGCCTTTGTAGTAAACCGCTCCTGCAGACCCGCCAAACACCTCATCCCAATTACCATTTTCGAGATAGATTTTAAAGCCCCAATCCGATTTGGTTGTTACCACAATAGTGCCCGAGTAAACGCCATTGCCAGTTTTTGCCAGCGTGGTATTAAAATCCCAAGCATTGTTAAGGCCAGAAAGATAAATCACATCGCCCAACTTGAGCATACTATAAGTTAACTTTGTAAGATCAGCCTTAATAAGATAGGTAGCTGTTTCAGGTACAGGAATATTATCGGCACCGTTTTTAACCAATGTACCATCGGCAGCATCTTTTGAGTAAAAATCGGCCCAAGCAGCAGTTGTGTACATTTTATAACCATATTTCGAATTGGCGTAAACCACACCCGCATAAGTGCCATCGGCTAGTTTTGGAATAAAATTATCAAACGTCCAACTTCCCGATACGCCATCATCAATACCCGCCAAATAGAGATTTGGCACCTCAGGTTCTACAGGAGTTATTGCGCCTGCGGTTAAGGTGTAGGTTAGATGTGTTGGATTATTCAAATCGAGTGTAAGCGTATAAACGCCCGCTGTTGGTACAGTGATGTTACCAGCCACATCGGATTTTACCAAAACACCCGCTTGACTCTCAACAAAACCAATAGGAGTTGCAACTGCCGAGGCATCGGTTGTACCAGTTAAGATGTTATAACGTTTAGCCGCACTACTCAACGTGATGTTGGCATTGTTAGCAGTAGTGGTAATTTCGCCACTCCATATTTTTTGTGCCACCGAGAAGGTTAGTGTTGCCGATACATCACCACCCACAGTAATTTCTGGCAAATAGGTTGCCGTCCATTCAGAGCTAGCCGTGCTAAGAGTTACAAAATAACATCCATTATTGCCCGGAAACCAGCCATTCCAAAGGGTAGCCGCATCACTAGACGTTTTAAAGGCAGTTCCAGAAACACCATCGTTTCCCCAAAGTTTAGCATCGCCCTCTAGGAAATATAAGTTCATCCATGCAGAAGCCGCCATAAATCCGCCGTATTCGCCGTTTGAAGTGGCCGAATAGAGATTGGCAATGGTATCGGTTTTATCTTTGTTAAGAACAAACAGTAGCGACATATCTATTTGGAATGGCGTTACATTTACAGTACTCGCATTACTATAAACCGGTTCGAGGTTATTGCCAAGAAGCGATTTAATGCGAAAGTAAAGAGGTGCTGCCGTACCAGCTTTTAGTCCAGCATTTTTAGCCAACGTATTAAGCTCCGAACCAATAAAGGCCTGTGAATTTGCCGTTGTTTTAGACTCTGTAACTATTGCAAAATTGGACGTTGCCGATGACTGTAAGGTAACAATTGGAATACCCGTTGGAACACTCATCGACTGATTGCTCAACGACAATTGGCTATTATCCCAAACCAAGGAGAGCACAATAGAGTTATTATTCTCGCCCGACAGAACCACATCACTCGCGGTAGTGGTTAATTGCGATGCATTATGCCCCGACACGATTATTTTATCGTCATCTTTTTCGCACGAAGCGGCGACGAGTAAAATAGTCAATAGGGCTATATAGTTTCTTAAAGTTCTCATCTTATAGAAATAAATAGGTTAGTAATTTTCATTATGTAAATTCGGATTGGCCGTTAAGTCGGACGTTGGAATAGGGTAATAGTTATACTTACTATCCACTGCTTGCCCCTCCTTTACTCCACCTTTCCACTCCCAAATATATTTATCGGTGGTAAACTTATCGTGACGAATAAGATCGGTACGACGCACGCCTTCCCAGTATAACTCACGTCCACGCTCATCGAGAATAAAATCATCCGTAAGAGCCGTTGCGGTTACTTGTCCATCGGTATCACTACCATAAGCACGCTTGCGCAATTCGTTCACGTATGAGAGCGCTTCGGAGTTACTCGATCCCGCTCCACCTTTAATAACCGACTCGGCTAACATTAAATAGACATCGGCCAAACGAAACATTGGGTAATCGTTATCTACGCCCTCCGAACCAGTATTAGACGGTGTTTGTCCATCATCGGTAATATTTTTCCATTTAGCGCATAAGTAGCCATTGCTCTGGTCATCAATTACATCGACCTTCATTTTTTGCCCATCGGTAAAAAACATCGCACGTTTATCGTTGGCCTCAAAAAGTGCCGGAATTTTACTTCGCATACGCATACTTCCCCAAGGCGATGCAACTCCATAATCGGCAGCCTTTTGACTCTCGGAAGTGGTACTTACCGAACCACAAACTAAATAGGTGGTGCTACCCCACGAAACAGTGTTGATATGATCTATCACAAATGGGAAGATGATTTCGTTGGTTCGTAAATTATTATTGGCATTGAACAGTTTGTAATAATCGCTTTCGAGGGAGTAACCAGCAGCAATAACCTTTTTGCAATTGGTGATGCAATCGGTATAACGATCGGTATTGGTATAAACTTTTGCATTCAAATACAAACGAGACAACAAAGTCCAGGCGGCAGCTTTAGAAGCGTGTCCATACTCAATCTCATCTTTGGTTAATAAATCGCCATCGATATTAACCAACTCATCTTCAATATATTTAAATATTTGAGCGGCTGTATAACGCGGAGGGATGAATGAACCCACAGGATCGTTTTCGCTCACAAATGGTACGTTTCGGAAAAAATCTAACGCATGATAATAAGACAAAGCTCTTAAAAAGCGTGCCTCTGCTCGGTAGTGGCGGATATTGACTTGAGCAGCCTCTGAGAAGTTGGCAATTTTGCTATCGGTTGCGTTGCGCAAGAACTCGTTGCAAAGCGCAATGTTGTAGTAAATACGATAGTAAGTATCAGCAACCCATGTATCGTTGGCATCCCACGAAAGGTAAGTTAACCCCTTTAATTTGTCGCCTTCGAGCCAAGTATTAACAACTTCGTCGGTTCCACACTCTTGCATATTAAAGTTACATCTCAAGTAATCCTGACCTGTATTACTCGACAAATCGGGATTGGCATTACCCTTTTCCTGCCCGCCTATTACGAAAGCTGCATAGAGTTTACCTAAAACGGCTTTATAGTTGGCCTCGGTGGTATAAACGGTTGCTGAAGTTGTTTCAATAATTGGATATTGGTCTAAGTCTTTGGTGCACGATGAGAGCAAGACGGTAGCCAACATGGTTAAACTAAATATTATTTTCTTCATGATAATGTAGTTTTAAGATTAGAATACGAGACCAAGACTCAATGAATAGATGCGTGGACGAGGATAGAACGACAAATCCATACCTTGGTACACCTCAGGATCAACACCCGTATATTTAGTGAGGGTAAATACGTTTTGTACCATGGCCGATGCGTTCAAACCACACCATTTGGTTACTTTACCAAAGTTGTAACCCAACGTTAAGTTATCCATCTTTAAGAACGATGCATTCTCTACATAGTAATCGGAAAGATATTGGCGCTCTTTAAAACCTGTAGTTAAATAGCTCGATGATAAGTTATTAAGCTGAGCATCGTTGTACGACATGGTGTTCCAAGCTCCTGTATTCATTGCCATGCCATTGTAAACATAGTTACCAACATTCGCGCGGAAATTCATGCCTAAATCCCATTTCTTGTATCTAAACGATGTGCTAAAGCCAAGAATGTAATCGGGTGCAGGCGATTTATAATGGTATAAATCCTTGCTATTAATCACGCCATCACTATTCAAATCGGCATACGCACCCTCAACTGGTTTGCCGTTGGC
>JAYVSA010000230.1:0-5228 GCA_043775765.1 Breznakibacter sp.
TATCTTCTTATTGACCCTAATATTATCGTCGCTAGCAACCGAAGTTATTGGTATTCACGCCCTATTTGGTGCATTTATGGCAGGAGCTATAATGCCTGAAAACACAAAGTTTAGAAACATATTTATTGAAAAGGTTGAAGACGTAGCATTGGTGTTACTTCTGCCATTGTTTTTTGTGTACACTGGTTTAAGAACCGAGATAGGATTGCTAAATGATATTTATTTGTGGAAAGTTACTGGCTGTATTATTTTAGTTGCGGTGGTAGGTAAATTTGTGGGGAGTGCATTGGCTGCAAAATTTGTAGGGCAAAACTGGAAGAATAGTCTAACCATTGGAGCTCTTATGAATACGCGAGGATTGATGGAGCTGGTGGTTTTAAATATTGGATTTGATTTAGGAGTACTAACGCCCCAAATATTTGCCATGATGGTGATAATGGCTTTAGTAACCACTGTAATGACAGGGCCAGCATTGGATTTGATAAACTATCTTTTTAAACCCAAGCATGTTGAGATTTTTCATGAGATAAAGGAGAGTAGTAAATTTAAGATTTTGTTATCTTTTGCAAATCCTGAAACGGGCAGATCGCTCTTACGACTGGCCAATGGATTGACTAAAAAATTAAAAGATAATGCCTCTATTACCGCTATGCACCTTGCGTCTTCAACTGAGTTGCACCATTACAATTTAGAAGAGTACGAAATGGTGAGTTTTACGCCCGTAATTGAAGAGTCGGAGAAGTTAAATCAGAAAATTATTACGCTATTTAAACCAGCAAACGATATAGATGCCGAAATAGCCGAGGTGGCTAATAGTGGAGAGTACGACTTGCTTTTGATAGGGTTGGGACAATCTATTTTTGAAGGTAGTTTGTTGGGTAAAGTGCTTGGTTATACCACCCGAATTATTAATCCCGAAAACCTACTTAATACCGTTACAGGAAGAGAGAAGCTGTTTGAGAACAGCCCCTTTGATGAGCGAACACGTTTGATTTTATCGAAAACAACAATTCCAGTAGGGATTTTTATTGATAAACGACCATCGAATATTGAACGCATATTTATTCCAGTTTTAGACAAGGGCGATCATTTCTTACTCTCGTATGCTCAAAAGCTTATAAATAATAACGGAGCTCAGGTTATTATTACAGATTCGGCAAACATAGTGAAGAAAAATGCAGAAATGAAAGAGGAGATAAGGGCAATAGAGCACACGGCACCCAATCATATAGCTTTATATAGCGAGAAGGTTATTAAAAAAGAGTTTGTTCAACAGCAAGATTTAATGATAATTAGCCTAGAGAGCTGGACTCAGTTGGTTGAAAGTAAAAGTTTATGGTTGTCTGAAATTCCATCAACTTTAATTATAAGTCAAAGATAGTTTAATTGGTTAGCTAATTAAAATCAAAGGCACTGCGCCTAATGCCGCAGTGCCTTTGATTGTTAAATGCTCTTACTTTGAAGAGGTGAGAATGAGGTTATTAATAATTGTGCTCCACTTTTCGGCAATCTCGAGCTCGTGTTGTATGGTGAGACTGTCGTAATCGGAGTTATAGAACTCTAAAACGGTATCGTTTTTTGAACCCTCTTTGGGTTGAAGCAGTAATTCTATTCTATCTATCACTTTCATTGTCTCTTTACCACGAGCCACGGCGCGATCTGCAGTGTTTACCCTGCAATGCTTAAACTCGAAGATGTTTATTTGTAGAGCAACAGTGGCGTTGGGCGTTTGCCTTGTAAAGAAGACAAATTGTTTTTCTTCGTCCATTCCTATAGCCGATTTATTCCAGAGGTTGTGCGTAGATATTTTGTAGTTGCCTTGTTGGGCTAACTCGTGAAGCGGTTGCAACAGTATGGCATCTCGCTTTTTCTTGTTTTGGGTGGTTACTACGTAATATAAAATACCCACGATTACGGTTATTGCCGTAACTATTATTGATTGTAAATCCATTATTTTTTGTTTTAGAATATAACACATACATCTTAGTGAATGCTGCGTTGTGGCTGCATTTACTGGGATAAATCAAATTTGTTTTGGTTGTAAAATTTGATGATTATGTATTACCAAAAATAGTGGAAGGGGAAGAGGAGTAGTGTGTGAACAACTCTGTAAAATTGATATTTAAAGCTGAAGCTATATTGTGTGAATTGATATAGCAAAAATTGCTCACGTACTTTTATGCACGTTGTAAGTGAGCTTAATGTTTTTTTTACCGCAGTTGGTGTGAGGCGATATAATGTATTTACAGAGTTGTTTGTAAGCGCATAACTGTAGTTTTGATTGGTAAGGAGGGTTATTTGGGATGAATTGTGTTTGTTGGGTTGTGAAGTAGCTGATGATGAATTTGCAATAGCATTGTTGCTGTAAAAGCCTACAATATGGCTATACAGAAGCAGTGCGAGTAATAGTGCAGATGTTTTGAGTACGTTTTTCACGTTTCAAAGGTATTAATTTTATTGGTAATGGTGTTTGCCTATTATTCACGGGGTGACTTTGAGTCACCCCGTGAATTGTACAATGTGATTATTTCCTAAGCAATCCTCGACGCTTAAGAAGTGGCTCTACAACAGGGTCTTTGCCACGGAACTTGCGGTATTGATCCATTGCTTCGCCTTCGCCAACCTCTTGCAGACAATATTTGCGGAACTTGGCAGCGAGCTCTTGGTTGAAGATGTTGCCCGACTCTTTAAAGGCTTCAAAGGCATCGGCATCGAGTACTTCGGCCCAGATGTAAACATAGTAGCCAGCCGCGTATCCTCCATCGAAAATGTGCGAGAAGTAGGTAGCGCGGTATCGTGGTAGTATTTCGTCTATCAAACCTATTTTGGCCATGCTTTCGGCTTCAAACTTGTTGATGTCTTGAATGTTACTGGTTGTTGTTAGGGTATGGAAATCCATATCTAAGAGAGCTGCCGCAAGGTATTCGGTTGTGGCAAAGCCTTGGTTGAAATGGCTGCTGTTATTGAGCTTTTCTATGAGTGCGGTTGGTATAACTTCGCCCGTTTGCCAGTGTTTAGCGTAGTGTTGCATTACTTGTGGTTCGGAACAGAAGTTTTCGAATACTTGTGAGGGCATTTCAACGTAATCTTGAGGCACAACACCAGCCGTACGGGT
The DNA here is from genome assembly GCA_043775765.1 of Breznakibacter sp. Lineage (GTDB taxonomy): Bacteria > Bacteroidota > Bacteroidia > Bacteroidales > Marinilabiliaceae > JAGPHP01. The sequence continues at coordinate 3,116 of JAYVSA010000230.1, forward strand.
ATATTTGCCTTGGGCAACGAGGGCATGAACGCCGTGACCGAACTCGTGGAAAATGGTTTCTACTTCGTCCCAAGTAAGGAGCGATGGGGTAGTAGCCGTTGGTTTTGTAAAGTTACAAACCAAAGAAACAACAGGATAAACACGTTCGCCAGTAATGGTTGCACCTGCTGTACGGAAATCGGTTTGCCAAGCACCTGCGCGTTTACCTGCACGAGGGTGACAGTCGATGAATAAAATTCCTAAATGTGAGCCATCTTTATCTTTGGCCTCAAAAGCTTCGGTCTCGGGATTGTATCCTTTTATGTCTGGACGTTTTTCGAATGTGATGCCATAAAGCTGATTAGCTACCCAGAACATACCTTCTCGCACGTTTTCGAGTTTGAAATAGGGAGTCAATTGCGACTCGTCTAAATCGTATTTCTCTTTACGAAGTTTTTCGGAGTAAAACCACCAGTCCCACGAGGCAAGTTTAAATTTCCCACCCTCTTTATTAATCATCTGTTGCATCTCGTTGCGTTCACTTTTTGCCATTTCGAGCGCAGGAGTAAGTACTTTATTTAAGAAAGAGTAAACGTTGGCCGTTGTTTTAGCCATGTTTTCGGAGATGATGTACGAGGCACAATCGGTATAACCCAGCAGTTTAGCTTGCTCGGCACGTAGTTCAATAATTTGGGCAATGAGTTTTTTATTATCGTTGGCGTTGTTGTTATCGCCACGCATGTAGTACCCTTTATAGAGTTTTTCGCGCAGCTCGCGGTTTTGCGAATATTGCAAGAAAGGTATCCAGCTAGGTTTTTGTAGAGTAAAGAGCCATTTGCCTTCGAGTTTATTGTCCTTGGCATCGGCCGCAGCACTTTCAATAACCGCACTAGGCAGGCCAATTAAATCCTCTTTTTTGTCGATGATGAGTTGGAAGTTCTTGTTTGTTTCGGCTAAAACATTCTCACCATATTGCAAGGTTAGGTTCGATAGTTTCTCGTTTAATCCACGGAGCTTTACTTGGTCGGAATCTGAAAGCAGAGCACCACTTCGTTTGAAATCATCGTAATACTTCTCGGTTACGCGTATTTGTGATGAGTCGAGGTTACTGGTTAGTCGTGACTCATAAACGGCCTTAATCTTAGCAAATAACTTAGGGTTAAGCGCTATATTATCGGCATGATTGGTAAGTATAGGTGTTATTTCACGCGCAATTGCTTGTAGAGAATCGTTGGTGTCGGTTTCGTTGATGTTAAAAAAGGTGTGACGTACCTCGGTTAAAAGCTGTCCCGATTTGTCAAACGCTAAAATAGTATTGGCAAATGTAGGTGCATCGGTGTTGGCGATAATTTTTTCAATTTCAGCCTCATTCTGCTTGATGCCCTCTTTAAAAGCTGGCAGATAGTGCTCATTCTTAATTTTCTCGAATGGAGGCACATTAAAAGGTGTGTTATAACTTTCAAAAAACGGATTTGAACTTTTTTTCTCTTCCGTTTTGCAGGCTGTTGTTAGTGCCATAATGGATGCTGTAAATAAGATGGTTGCTATTTTCATAGGTCGACAATTTTTTAAAAGCCAAAGCTACTTATTTATTGAACCCAATTAAATGAGAAATGTTTGGTTTTATCTTTTTTTGATGGTTTTTTGATGGGTGATAATCTGTTTTTAAAATAAAAAAGGAGGTTACCCCTAAGGCACCTCCTTTTAAATAGTTACTTGTTACGATGGATTATGGCTTAACAACCGTGTTCGCATCCATAACAACAGCGGTTTGAGCTAAAATTCTTCCGTTTATTGAAGCTCCTGTTTGCATAGTTACACCAGTCATTGAAAGTACAACTCCTTCGAAATGCGTAGTTGCACCTAGAGTTGCTTCACCAGCTACTTGCCAGAAAATATTTTTAGCTAAAGCACCACCTGAGAGTATTATTTTCTTTCCCGTACTCAAACTTAAATCACCCGATATCTGAAAAATCCATACATCTGTAGCAGTACCTTTTATAACCACATCTGCAGGCATTGAAACGGTGGTAGTCCACTTATAAAGACCAGGTTCAAGTGTTCTGCCACCAATATTACCAGTACCAAGTTCTAAAAAGTCGGGCGATGGTCTACCAGCTGCATCATTATATGC
>JAYVSA010000231.1:0-5922 GCA_043775765.1 Breznakibacter sp.
TTCCGAGCGATGTGTATGAGAAAGTAGCTATTACGGAGGAACTTTCCTGTTGTTTTAATATCAAACCAATAGAAGTATATAAAGGAAAAACCGATTACATGATGGTTTATGCCAATTATGCAGAGATAAGCGCATTAATTCCGGATTTGCCAGAAATTGCAAAGCTGAAATGTAGAGGCGTAATAACAACTGCAAAAGGTATTGAAGTCGATTTCGTGTCACGATTCTTTGCACCTCAAAGTGGCATTAATGAAGATTCGGTAACTGGTTCGGCTCACGTGACCCTAACACCTTATTGGGCGCAACGTTTAGATAAAATAGATTTAACAGCTAAACAGCTCTCCACTCGAAGAGGATATCTAGAGTGTACTCTATTGGGCAATCGGGTTGAAATAAGTGGACGCGCTCGTCTGTATATGAAGGGTAATATTTTTGTAGATGAGTAATGCGGCTAACCAACTTTTTCCACAATAGAAGGATCAGACATCATTTCAAACATCTCTTCTATCGATAATCGAAGCAAAGGATGCTTATAGTTTGGGGCAATATCTGCCAAAGGAAGAAGAGCAAATTTTCTTCTGTGCATTCGAGGGTGTGGAAGCGTTAGTCTCTCGTTATGAAAGCACTCACCGTTATAATCGAGTAAATCAATATCTAATACCCTATCGGTGTAGTTTACACCAACTGTTTTATCTTTTCTACCAAGTTGTTTTTCAATGGCTTGAGTTCTATCAAGAATCTCTAATGCTTTGAAATTTGTATCAACACAAAGAGCTATATTGGTATAACAATTTGAACTCTCGTACCCCCAAGGTTCGCAGTTGTAGTAAGATGATGTTGAAATAACCTCACCTATTGTTTCACTAATAAGTTTTATTGCAACATTGAAATTGATAGACGCATCTCCCTGATTTGCTCCTAATAAAAGATAACAGTGTGCCATAATTATATATTTTTGGGTTCTTCAAAAATAAGATAAAAAGTGGCAATTTGAATATTAAATTCGAACTTTTGCAAGAAAAGATTATAAATTCGTAGTTATTGTTTGATTTTTAAAACTAGCATTATGTACGGTCGTTTTCAAACCCATTTGAAGTTACAATTAGAAGGCATAGAGAAAGCTGGTCTTCTCAAAAAAGAACGTTTTATCTCCTCGGCTCAGGATGTTGTTATTAAAACTGCTGACGGAAAAGAGGTATTGAACTTTTGCGCAAATAATTACTTGGGTCTATCGTCGAACAAAAGAGTCATTGAGGCGGCAAAACAAACGCTCGATAAGTATGGATATGGAATGTCGTCAGTCCGTTTTATATGCGGTACCCAAACCATTCATCATGAACTCGAGGCACGAATTTCAAAGTTCTTTGGTACAGAAGACACTATTTTATATGCAGCCTGCTTCGATGCCAATGGTGGTGTTTTTGAACCCCTTTTAGATGATCAAGATGCCATTATTAGTGATGAACTTAACCACGCTTCGATTATAGATGGGGTTCGTTTATGCAAGGCACAACGCTTTAAGTATAAACATGCCGAAATGAATGATTTAGAAGCACAACTTGTAGCATCTAAAGGTGCTCGCTTTCGATTGATTGTTACCGATGGGGTTTTTTCAATGGATGGCGATATTGCTCCTCTTGACAAGATATATGAATTAGCTCAAAAGTATGACGCTCTCATTATGGTAGACGATAGTCATGCTGCCGGATTTATTGGTGCTACAGGAAGAGGAACTCCAGAACACTATAATTTAACCTCCCAAATTGACATCCTAACAGGTACACTTGGTAAAGCCTTAGGCGGTGCCATGGGTGGTTATACCACAGGCAGAAAAGAGATTATTGAGCTCTTGCGTCAAAAATCACGCCCCTATCTCTTCTCAAATTCATTGGCACCTTCTATTGTTGGTGGCTCTTTGGAGGTTTTCAATATTTTAGAAGAAAGCAACCTGTTGCGCAACAAATTAATGGAGAACGCTGTCTATTTTAGAGAACGTATTTTAAATGCTGGATTCGACATTAAACCCTCAAATTCTGGCATCATTGCACTCATGCTCTACGATGCACACTTGGCTCAAGCTTTTGCCTCCAAACTTCTTGATGAGAACATCTATGTAATAGGTTTTTACTATCCCGTGGTTCCGCAAGGCAAAGCGCGTATTCGAATTCAACTCTCTGCAGCACACGAAAAATATCATCTCGATAAAGCCTTAGAGGCATTTATAAAAATAGGAAAGGAGCTAAAGGTTATTTAAATGAGGCAATTGTTTTTAGGATTTATTTTATTGGCGTTAAGCATTAGCTCATCGGCAATTAACAGAAGCTCCCTTTGGATTGGTGGAGGTGTTTCACTTTATCTTCCCTCAAATACGCTCAATTCCAATAATTACATTGGCTTCAATGATGTTGCAAATGGTGGATTTGGATTGAAGGCAAATCTCGATTGGCAATTTCAACCTACTCTTATATTGGGTGGAGAGATAGGGTTTCTACGTAGTTCTATTGACCAAAATTATTGGAACATGGATAAATATGGCTCCATTGATGGTAGCTTTCTAACAGTTCCATTTCTATTAAATGCGAAGATATTATTAGATAGAGGAGATATTAGGCCTTATGTTGCAATGCTCTTTGGAGGTAATATCATTCACAATACATTAGACTTTGTAACCAGCCATCCCGATAATGTTGAGTATCCGAGTTACTCCTATTCAACTACCAATTTTAAACCATCGGTAGCACCTGAAATAGGCGTTGATATTATGTTATCGAAAAAAGCCCTTATAACGATTTCTGGGAGATATACCTACATAGCGAATCTTGAATCAACTGTTATTCCTGTTTTAGACCAAAATGGATACGCCATTAGTTCTAATGTTGCTAATGCACACGGGCATCAAAATTACTTTGAAATTACAGTAGGATTAAGGTTTGCCACAAAATAGGGTATTAAGTCTTATTCATATATTTTTCAATTGCTACTCGGTATTTGGCAAATAACACTTTATCTGTTGGTGCCAAGTCGATATTCGCAAATTGATTCATCGAAACCCAACTAGCATCATCATGATGGTGTAAGGTAAAGCTATTACTTGAACATCGGCAAATGATTAATTGCAGACTAACCTGTTTCTCGTAGAACTCCAAAGGCTCAAAAGCGAATAAAGGAGAAACCTCTAACGAGAGTTCCTCCTTTATTTCACGTATGATGGCTTCAAAATTTGTCTCTTTTTCCTCAATCTTACCACCTGGAAACTCCCATAAATGAGAATAGATGTGTGTAAGTGGATTTTGAGCAACTAGTATTTCATTGTTGTGAATGATGAAACCACAAACAACCTTAATCATTGTCTTCAATTACGCCAATGCTACTTTTCTTGTCGCCCGCATGACTCAATACTGAACCATCAAGTACTCCAGTATATTTTGCTCTATCGGCCAAAAGAATTCTTGCCGTTTTAATATCTTCATCCGTTAGAATACTATTTACTATAGCACCTTTTTGGAAATAATATCTCTTCAAAATTTCATCAGAAAGAAGAAGCGAAATCTGCTTACGTGCACGAACTAAATCTTTCGATTTATCAAGTTCTAGCGACTTTTGTAACGCCTCAAACTCAGGTTTTGCAACATCGAAATAACCCTCTTTGGTAGCTGTTTTTATCAGGTCTTTCAATTTGCTTTGAGTAACTGATACATATTTCAAATCGGGTTTTGCTAACGCAAACTCCACAAACTTATTAAACGTTTCATCGTCGACTGAATATTGGAGTGGTTGAGCAACGGTAGGATGTTGATAATAATATTGTGTTGCAAAATCAAAAATCACCGATTGTGTAACCAAAGCATAAAGAATATTAGCAAACTTCTCTTGCTCTACTTTCACATCGGGAGAAACACCACCTCCATCGAAAACCGTTCTCCCTTTTTTGGTTGAAAACTTAGAAATTAAAGAATCGGCTATTTCACCCACACTACCATCCTCGTTTCGGTGCGTATAGTCGAGCGCTTGAATGCAACGTCCGCTTGGAATATAATATTTAGCTGTTGTCACCTTCAATTTTGCATTATAAGAGAGGTTGCGCGTTGTTTGCACCAAACCCTTACCAAATGAACGTTGACCAATAATCACAGCTCTATCTAAATCTTGTAAAGCACCCGCCACAATTTCGGAAGCTGAGGCAGAACCTCTGCTTATTAAAACTGCAAGTGGTAACACGGTATCGATAGGAGCCTCTGTGCCTTTATAAACTTTGTCCCATTGCTTCACGTTTCCTCTGGTACTCACAATCTCCTGTCCACGAGGAACAAAGAAATTCACCATTCTAATAGCCTCTTCAAGCAAACCACCAGGGTTTCCGCGTAAGTCCAAAATTATTCTCTTCGCATGTTGCTTGTCTCTTAAATCCAAAAATGCCTTTTGAACTTCTTCAGAACAGTTTTGAGTAAAACTTTTTAATAGAATAATTCCCGTTTCTCCATCAATCATTCCAAAATAAGAGACTGGATTAATGCTAATCTTCTCACGTGTGATATTGAAATCTAAAGGCTTTTTGGCTCCAAAACGTTCTACCTTAATGGTGAACTTAGTGCCTTCAGGACCCTTTAAGTTGTTGCTTACATCACTTGATGTTTTGGTTTTCATTGATTTTCCATCAATCTCCAAAATTTTATCGCCAGCTTTTAATCCAGCTTTTTGCGCTGGAAAACCATCATACGGCTCTGCAATAACGATGTAATCACCATTTTTTGAAATCAATGAACCGATGCCACCATATTCGCCCGTAGTCATAAACTTAAAATCGTCTAATTCCGACTCTGGAATATAAGTCGTATATGGATCTAAAGACTCCAACATTTTATCCATACTCGTTTTAATTAACTTTTCAGGATCTGTTTTATCGACATAATAGCTGTTGAGTTCCCGAAACAGAGAATAGTAAATATCGAGGTTTTTTATAATGGCAAAGTTCCGTGCGTCATCGGTAAAACTATAAATTCCAGCACCCACACCCACCAAAAGAGCAAGTATAATAGAACCCTTTACAACTCTGTTTTTTAGCGATGTTTTCAATCTTTTTATCATCAGAATATTTTTTTCAGTATAGAGCAAAAATAGTAAAGTTTTTCAATAGCTTATAATTGATTGTGTACATTCTCAAACTTTAACGTACGTGAATACAAATAAGGTATAAGAACAATTTAATGTTGCATATTGTTGTTATATGCTGTTAAATTCCGTCTTTATTTTCCAATTCGTTTTCCCTCGAAATTATAGAACTGAACATCACTGTTTGCCACTAGTTTTTTAAGAATTGGAGCTATCGTTGAAGAGTCCCCCACAGCCACCAAAACAGCATTTTCAGGTTTTAGATATTTAATAGCCATCTCCTTCACATCGGTTTGCGAAACAGCATCGAGACGTTGGAGATAGGTACTGTAATAATCGGCTGGCAAATTGAATCGTTTGATATTGTAGGCAAAATTAGCGAGTGTTTCTGGGCGCTCCAGCGCACGACCAAATGAGCCGGCCATAGAGTTTTTAATGAGTTGAAGTGTTTTAATAGGCACAGTATCAACTTGTAGACTTTGCATCTCACATATTATTTGAACAAATGCACTGTCGGTAACTGAGGTGCGCACTTTAGCACCTGCTGAAAACTGAGCCACATTTTCATTGGGCTGAACAGAAGAGTATGCCCCATAGGTGTATCCGTGTTTCTCGCGGAGATTACTCATCAGACGTGAACTAAAGGTGCTACCGCCTAAAACTTCGTTCAATACGGCCACCTTTAATCGATCGGGATTACTCTGATTAAGATTTAGAGTATACGCTAGTCGAATATTTGTTTGTGTAGCATCAGCCTTATTACTAATGGCTACAATATTATTATCTAAAGCTTTTGGAAAAGTATATTTGTCA
>JAYVSA010000232.1:0-18640 GCA_043775765.1 Breznakibacter sp.
TCTCTAAAATCGAGCGTCTCCTGAAAGTTATGCCCAGTATCAATATGCAACAGTGCAAATGGCACTTTCGACGGCCAAAACGCTTTGCGCGCGAGGTGAAACATCACAATAGAGTCCTTTCCACCCGAAAAAAGCATCACTGGCTTCTCAAACTGAGCAGCAACCTCTCTAAGCACAAAAATAGATTCCGCTTCAAGCTCTTTTAAATGGCTAATTTGATATTTGTTCATTCTAATTATTTAATCCTATTAAAACAAAATGATAAATGTAATTGACCTCAATAAACCTCAATTAAATCAGTAAAATAAATTCATTGTATAATTAAATGATTTACACTGCAATATTAGTTACAAAAAGCGAATAAAGCTACAAAATAAATCAATTAATAGTGCAAAACAAGGCGTTTTTAATCGCAAACCACCATAAATCAAGGGAAATATAATTCCCACAAAAAAGATATGACTCAACAAAAACACAACAACCAAACTCTGAACCAACTATTATTTGGGCGAACCATCAGGGGCATCCACCTATTATCTAAAATCATAATCAGATTTCAAAATTATAAACCTTTCGCCCCTGCTGTCGGGCTATTCGCTCATAGTCCTCGCGTTGTGGTTCCGACAAGCTCCACCACCCCGCTGTGGGCTATCCGCTTCTATCCCTTTCGCAAGCCTGCATTAAGCCTAAATTCAGCGCAACCACTGGATTACCAAAAAGCCTCCTACCCTCCTTAATGGCCACAAAAAAAGGCATCCTAAGACACCTTTTTTTCTATAATTAAAATTAAATTAATCTCTCATTTCAATACCTTCAGCCTCAAAACTCTTATTATATTGAGTCATAGCCCTTAAGCTCATACCCATACTAGAGAATCCACCATCGTGGAAGAGATTTTGCATCGTAACCTTACGAGTAAAGTCCGAGAACAATGTTAAAGTATAACTTGCGCACTCCGCTGCATCTGCATTACCAAGTGGCGACATTCTATCTGAAAAGTCAATTAAGCCATCAATACCTTTTACGCCACTACCCGCAGTTGTAAGTGTTGGAGATTGCGATATAGTATTAACGCGTACTTTTTTCTCACGACCATAAATATAACCAAAACTTCTACCTATCGACTCAAGAAGAGCTTTTGCATCAGCCATATCATTATAACCATAAAGAGTACGTTGAGCAGCCACATAAGATAACGCCACAACAGAACCCCACTCATTGATAGCATCCATTTTAAATGCTACTTGAAGTGTTTTATGAAACGAAATTGCTGAAATATCAAGTGTTTTAGCCAAATACAAATAATCAATATCATGATAAGGTCTCTTTTTACGCACGTTCAATGACATTCCTATTGAGTGAAGAACAAAATCAACTTTTCCGCCAAAATGCTCCATTGCACCACGAAATACATTTTCTAAATCTTCAACACTTGTGGCATCTGCAGGTATAATAAGTGCACCTGTTTTAGCCGCCAAAGCATCCATATCACCCATTCTGCAAGCAACAGGAGTATTTGTCAATACCAATTGAGCTCCTTCTGCATGGGCTTGTTCAGCCACTTTCCACGCTATAGACATTTCATTTAATGCCCCAAAAATTATACCTCGTTTACCTTTAAGTAAATTGTATCCCATATCTATTTTTTTTGATGTGCAAATATACTGATTTTCTTTGTTACACAATAATTTTTTAAACCTTACCAACTAAAAGCTCCTTTGCATTCGACATTGCAGCTTCAGAAAGCTCTTTCCCACTAAGCATTTTTGCAATTTCAATAACACGTTCTTCGAATGATAGCTGTTTAACAGATGTCTGAGTCGTTTGTTCATTGTCCGTTTTAAAAACCTTAAAGTGTTGCTTACCTCTACAGGCAATTTGTGGCAAATGAGTTATGCTAAGCACTTGAATTTGAGCCGACATCTCCTCCATTATTCCACCCATTTTAGAGGCCACTTCACCCGAAACACCCGTATCAATCTCATCAAAAATTATTGTAGGCAAACCCTTAACGTTTGAAATAAGTGACTTAATACATAACATCACGCGCGAAATCTCTCCACCCGAGGCTACTTTACTCACTTCGCCCAATTTGCCATTTTTATTTGCAGAAAAAAGAAAATTTATTTCATCCAATCCATTTTCTGTTAGTTGATCCGTCATTACATTATTGACCTTAAACTCGGCATTTGGAATAGCTAAACCTTTGAGTTGATCCACAATAGTAGACTCAATTCTTGCAAAAACAGATGCTCTCTTCTTTGAAAGATTCTTAGCCTCAGTTGTTGCCGCATTTTCTGCCACTAAAATTGCTTTCTCTAAATCATTTAATTGAGAATCGAAATTAGAGATAGCAAAAAGTTTTTTCTCAATAGAGCTTTTTAAATCCAGCAAATCCAAAACTGTGGACACATGATGTTTCTTCTGGAGAGAATAAATTAAATCGAGCCGTTCGCTTACAAACGTTAATCTATCTGGCTCAAATTCCATTTTTGAATTTATCGCATCAAAATCATCTGTAATATCCTTAAGTTCAATGGCTAAAGCTTCTATTCGATTAACAAATTCGTCACCACCAGAAATAAACTTATTAATTTTCTTAATCGCGTTTTGAACATCCTTAATTCCCACAATCAACGACAATTCTTCACCATTCAAGGCCTTGAGCGCAACCGTTAAGTTCGATTTAATCTCCTCAATATGGGTTAATGTCCCCAATTCAGCTTCAAGTTCAACTTGCTCGCTTTCTTGAAGTTTAGCACTTGACAACTGCTCAAACTGAAACTTCAAATAGTCTTCGTCAGACTTTTGTTTCTCAATTTGCTCAACTAACGTTTTTTTTGAAGCCAAGAGCTTTTTATAGTTCGCAAATAAAAGTTTATAGTTCATGGCTAAAAAACCGCTATCGGAAACAGAATCAACCACATCGAGTTGAAATTTCGGATTAGCAATCAATAAGTTTTGGTGTTGTGAGTGGATGTCAATTAAACGTTCTGCCACTATTTTAAGAACATTCAAATTAACAGGAGTATCGTTAATGAATGCCCTAGACTTACCTCCAGGAAGAGCTTCTCGCCTAAGTATAGCAACAGACTCATAATCAACTCCATTCTCTTCAAAAAAAGAATTTAACCCATACTCTTCAATATTAAAAGCAGCTTCAACAACACACTTTTTTGACTCATCTTTTAAGGTAGACGAGTCGTTTCTAGCTCCCATAATGAGAGATAGGGCACCAATTATAATTGATTTACCAGCACCTGTTTCCCCTGTGATAACAGAAAATCCGCCTTCGAAACTGATGTTTAGCTCATCAATTAAGGCATAATTTGAGATTGTGAGTGATCTTAGCATTTTCTTTTCTGAATTAATTCGCAGACTTTAAAGCGCCTTCATATTTTGTAATATTGATAGGGTCAGCATCTTGAAGTACCTCGAGAACTTTAGCCTTTTCTGGCGAACTAGCTTCGCTAAAGACATTTATTATCTCTTGCGACTTGGCATCAAAAAAGAGCTGAACGGCAAATGTTGCGGGTTTTACTTTAGTAACTCTTCTCACGTCTTCTAACGCCGATTGAATTTCGCCACGTCCTTGTGTAAGTTTTGTAGCCATGTTATCTAAACCAGTTCTATGGTATTTATAGTAGGCTTGGCGGAGAGGTTTCACTTGTTCATCCATCCAATCATTCACCATCCAATAACGATTTCGTTTGCTCTCGAAAGCTTTCCATCCAGTATAGTTAGAACCTTGCCCTCGATTTACAATTTGTTGCGCTTTAGCAAAAAACTGCGACCCTCCATTAAGAGAGAAACTATCGTAATCGAATCCCAAAATCATGTTTGCATAAAATGCCATAATCCCAACCAGATTAGAATCAAATGTATTGGGATTGTAAGAGAGAGCCTCGTACTCGGTATAATTACATTGAAACTTATCGTCGAGATAATTGAACAAGACAGAATAATAGCTCGACCCATAAATTGGGCGCCTTGCCTGTACCTGAATGGTGCCTTCAAATTGATCTGTTGATTTAGCCTCGGTTATGTTGATATAAAAAGTGCACTCAATTCGTTCATTCTCAGCAAATATCTGATCAGTCCATTTCTGACCATTCATAAACTCCATAAGTCCCTGACGCATAGACTCAAAGACTTTTTTATTGATGCCTTCAACTTTTGGTGCTACCACTTGAATATCACACTTTAATTCTTGCGAATACCCAATAAATGAGAATAGAGTTAGTAACAGAAGAATAACTCTTATGCGTCTCGAATCTAAAAAATCAAAGAAAAATTTCATATTAGAATAATTTACAATGCTTTACAAGCGAACTAAAGCAACTACCGATTGAAAAGTTCGGCTATTTTGCCTACAATATCTGCTGCTACTTCTCGCTTAGTTTTTAACGGATATTCCGTACTATTATTATTGCTATCAATAAGAGTAATTTTATTGGTATCTCCACCAAATCCAGCACCCTTATCTTGAAGGGAGTTAAGAACGATGAAATCAAGGTTTTTCTTTTTCAGTTTGGCTAACGCACTTTCCATTCCGATAGTCGTTTCAAGAGCAAATCCAACCAATATTTGGTGCGATTTCTTCATTCTTCCAAGCTCTTGAGCAATATCTTTGGTAGCCTCAAATTCAACGAACAGATTATCGTCCAGTCGTTTTAATTTCTCTGGTAATGCAGTTTTCGGCTTATAATCGGCAACTGCTGCACAAGAGACAGCACCATCCATGGAAGAGAAGCGCGTTGTTGCTTCGTGATACATCTCTTGAGCACTTGTAACCTTAACAACTGTAATCCTTGGATGTTCGGTCGAAATAGAAACAGGGCCAGAAACGAGAGTCACTTCAGCACCAGACTCGGCAAGAGTTTCCGCTATTGCGTAGCCCATTTTACCGCTCGAATGATTTCCGATATAGCGAACAGGGTCGATATGTTCGTAAGTTGGCCCAGCGGTTACTAATATTTTTTTACTCTTAAGAGATATGTTTATTGGAAGAAGAGTGCCTGCAAAATAGTCTTTCAGAATTTGCACCAAAACGGCAGGTTCCTCCATTCGTCCCTTACCATACAATCCACTTGCAAGCTCACCAGAGCCCGGTTCAATAATGCGATTACCATAAGACGATAATCTCTCGATATTCGCCTGTGTTGAAGGATGAAGATACATATCAAGATCCATTGCTGGAGCAATAAATACAGGACATTTGGCCGACAAATAGGTTGTTAACAATAGGTTATCGCAGATTCCACTGGCCATTTTACCGAGTGTATTTGCAGAAGCAGGTGCAATAAGCATGGCATCGGCCCATAAGCCCAAATCAACATGACTATGCCATGTTCCATCACCAGTATTAAAAAACTCTCCTAAAACAGGTTTACCAGAAAGAGCCGACATCGTAACGGGAGTTATAAACTCTTTACCTGCCGAAGTCATTAAAACCTGCACCTCTGCCCCTTCTTTAATGAGCAATCGGAGGATAAGTGCTGATTTATAGGCGGCTATACTACCCGTTACACCAAGTATTATTTTTTTTCCTTTAACCATCTTATAAAAATTTCAGAGTAAAAAACTCCTGCCATATAAAATCAATCTTGATTTCAAGAATTGATTCCAAAGATAAAGCGTTGAAACGAAAATAAAACAAAAAAAGATAAAAGTGATTCTTAAATTCACCTTTATCTTTTAATATCTTCATTCTCCTAAAATAAGGAAATCAGTTTATACGGCACTATGCTTCTTCTGGAGCAGGATAACTGTGTTTAATTTTTCCTTCAGAAAATTCTTGAACCGAGATAGATACTGGCTTTGCGAGACGCTCGTAATACTTAGAAATTTCGATTTGCTCTCTATTCTCAAACACCTCTTCAAGGTTGTCTGTAAGTGAAGCAAAATCTTGAAGTTTACGTGTCAACTCTTCTTTCATATCTACGCTAATCTCATTTGCTCTTTTCCCGCAAATAACAACTGATTCGTAAATATTGCCCGTTGGAGCCGATAGCTTTTCGGTATCCCAAGTTATTGTAGAACCTGGCGCATTTAACTTCTTGAAATCCATATAATTATCAATTTTTTACTTTACAAAACAAACTCAAAATTTAATTCAGCAACGAAGATGTCTCTTCATATATCTTTTTTGCTTTTTTCATATAAGTGCTCTCTGGAAACTCATTTGCAAAAGAGTAATATTCATCTAAACAATCTCTTAAGCGATCCATTCTCTTCTCTTCAACACTATTCATTGCTTGAATGTATTTAGAATCAAGAATCAAGAAAGATAACTCTTCGCGATATTTAGTGTCTGGAAAATCCTTCATACTATTTTGAGCAGCAATAACGGCACTCAAATAGTTATTTCCCATATAATTACCTAAGTTGTAATAAAGTTTTGCATTGAGATATGATTTATACACCAATTTATCACGCAACTCAATTATTAACTTATTTGATTCATCGACATGACTTCCTGAAGGATAGATCGACAAGTAATTGGTAAATTCGTTGATTGCATTATACGTATCCGTTTGATCCAATCTTGGTTTTGGTGAGATTAAGTAATAGCAGTAGGCGTTTTTAAATTGAGCCTCGTCAGCCATTGTACTTCCTGGATAATCTTTCACTAAAAGTGCGTAATAGTATTGAGCCATTACGTAATCTTTCAATTTATACAGGCTCTCGGCATACGTATAGATTACTTTCTCAGCCTTATCTGATCCTCGGAATACACTAACCAATTCTTCAAAAAGCGTATTTGCCTTGAGGTATTGTTTTGCATCGTAATACTCCAATGCTTTGGTATATTTTAGTTCATAATCATTACTCTTCAGTAACTTTTGATAAGGGCTACACGAAGCAACTAAAACAGCAACTAAAATACTTAATAGAATTTTTCTCATATAATACTCTACAAAACAGTGCGCAAAGATACAGTTTAATTTCATTATTCTCAAAATATTACTAAAAGAAAAAATAGACCTTTTACCTTTAAATGGGTCATGTTTATGGTATCTGTCGTTATTTGGAACAGGATTCTATTTTCGATTCCAGAACCATTTTGCTAATTGAGCAAGAGACTTCTAACATGTGAGTAACGCCATTAACAACGAAATTTATTGGAAAAGAGTATTTAGATTTTAAAATGATTTGCAAAAACTATATCTTTAAAACTCCCACAAAGATATCTGTTATGCGAATAATAAAAGGATTAAAAGATTTTATGCACAGCGACAAGTCGGGTGGAATCATTTTATTGATTAGCACTGTTCTGTCGCTTATTCTAACCAATTCCAGCATTGGAGAATCTTATATTGGCTTTTGGCATTTGAAAGTTGGAGGTATGTCGTTGGAACATTGGATAAACGATGGTTTAATGTCTATTTTCTTCCTTTTAATTGGTTTGGAGTTAGAGCGAGAAATTTATGCAGGAGAACTCTCTTCCAAAAAAAATGCGATTCTACCATTTTTTGCGGCTTTAGGTGGCATGGTTATTCCTGCAGGCATCTTTTTACTTTTTAACTTTGGCATTTCAACACAAACAGGAGCAGGAATACCAATGGCCACGGATATTGCTTTTGCATTGGCCATTTTATCGCTATTGGGAAGCAAGATACCAACTTCACTCAAGATTTTCTTGACGGCATTAGCTGTAATCGACGATTTAGGTGCCATTATTATAATCTCAATTTTTTACACAAGTTCAATTTCTTGGACGTTTTTGGGTCTCGCTCTTTTAGTGTTGGTTGTATTAGTTACACTGAACCGATTGAAAATTACGAATCTCATACCCTATTTAATTGGCGGTGGTATTATGTGGTATTTTATGCTAAACTCTGGTGTACACGCAACTATAACGGGCGTAATTTTGGCGTTTGTCATTCCCTTTAAAAGCATTAAACTTAAGTCGCCTTCGGAATTATTACTCGACTTCCTTCATTCACCCGTAACATTTATCATTATGCCTCTTTTTGCCTTAGCGAATACCGCCATTGTTATTGGGGGAAACTTTACCCAAGTGATTGGAACTACGGTGAGCCTTGGAATAATTCTGGGATTGGTTATTGGAAAACCGATAGGAATATTTTTGTTTTCATACCTTTCTGCGCAGTTTGGTGTAACCAAGTTGCCCGAATCACTCCATTGGAAACAGATTTTTGGAATTGGATTGCTTGGCGGAATAGGCTTCACAATGTCAATATTTATTACACTTTTGGCTTTTGAAGATGGCAATACCGTTAACGATGCAAAATTAGCTATTCTAATTGCATCATTTATTGCAGGCATTTTGGGATTTCTGTTTTTAAAATTGGGCACAAAGAGACTTTAGTGAACCCTATTCATTTTGCGTTCATTTATTAAAACACCCCAAATGCTATGTAACAATTGGGGTGCAGTTGTGATGTACGGAACTTTTATGAAATTAATATTTTCTTGTTTTCATCTTTTCAACGGTTAGTTTCATTGTTTCGAGCGTTTCTGAATTTGTTTCAGTATTAGCTTTATCAATTGCCATTTGTTCTGTTTTAATGGCTTTTTCTTCTTGCCCATCTTTGTAGTAAAGCTGTGCCAATGTATCGAGGTAATAAATATTATCCTTGTCTATTTTTAAACTTGTTTCAGACCACAGAATAGCTCTCTTGATCATCAAGGAATTAGCAATGTGGTGTTCTACAATGTACCAAGCTGCATTATTGGCTCTATTTGCAAATTCGTATTTAAAAAGAGTCCAATTAGAATCTTCAATATTCAATTTAAAGGCATTATCGAGTTGCTCTATTACCGAACTATTATCTTGAATAATTGACTTATAAAAGACCTCATAAGCCGCAAGAAACTCGTTGCTGAATCCAGCCAATTGAAGGGCATCTAAGTAACTTTTCGTAACTTCAGCATTGTTATTTGTGGCAGTTATGAATTTTTTATAATACTCAATCACCCTTTTTGCTTGCGCCTCAGTTGGATGATTATCTGCCGACAATTCTCTATTTAATGGTTCTGATATTGCCGAATTTAGGGTGTATTGTGGGTAAATATTATAGTTATCTGAAGGATCGACAATGCTGAGAATTGCGGTGTAATCTTTAAGAAGATAATCTAATGTTAGAAAATCTGTTTCGCTTAAATTCTGTCGGCTCTTTTTAAAGATAATTTGTGTAAAGCCAGAGTTTGTAAGCTCTTTAGTTGCAATTTCAACAAGAGCGGTATCTAGCACTGGCGTAGATAATTTTTCTTTTAGAATTTGTGTCCATTTAAGGTTTAAATTGTCCTCTGTAAATTTAACCTTAAACATATTGTCTTTCACTTTCAGCAAACTATAATCATAAGGTTCATAGGCGGATTCCACTACAGCTGTATCGGATTCATCGTCCACAGACGCAACCTCCTCGGTATCGGCACTTGCAACCTCCTCCTCGTAAGGAATCTCAATCTTGCAAATTCGGGACAAGGCATTTATAAAATCGACTGATTTTGATTGTGGATTATTTAAGAGCGTCTCCAGTTGCGCTTTTGCATTTAACGGAAGCAATTCCGAATAGATAGAAGAGTAATTATTATAGGCAAAAAAGTTATTTAAATCAGTGTCGCTTGCGTGGTACAAAACTGTTTCATTCGAATTTAGAAAGATAATTGCAGGTTCTGTGTCGACACCATATTTTCTCACAGCAGACTTATCTTTTTGCGGTGCGAAATAGAAAGTAAATCTATCAATTTCAGCCACATAGCCTTCATTCATGGAGTATTGAAGCTCTGTTTGAAATGATTCTATAAACGATTTAAACTCTGGAGTAGCTGCTTGCACCGTAGGATTATAAACAACAACAAGAATCTTCTCTTTCTGGCTTTTTGCAATGGCAAGTGCATCTTTCAGATTCTCTTGAACGTTCAAATTAAAGGTGTACAAAGGCTTCTCGTCGGGTGTTACATAAGCTGAATCCACAACACCATCATAATCAGACGATTCGACAACTCTCTTTCCTGGATAGCTCCAGTTTTTCAATGATTTATGCTCAACAGGCTCAATGAGATCGTTTTTAAGTTCCGAGTCTTTTTTTAGTGAAAAAAGTACGGGTTCGTGCCCATCGGTAATGGTTATTTGATTGGTGGTTCTATCGACAAATCCTTTGAGCGATAATTTATCGAGCGGATATGGGTTATAACTAATTCTGATTTCAGAAACGGAAGATGGGATTTTATATTTTTCGAGAATAGTGGTAGTGTCTGCATCGGATGCCAGGTAAAAGTACGAGTTTCTATCAATTTCGAAACTATAGTCTTGGTTAGCCAAAACAGAATCTTCGGTTAGACTGAGATAATCGTTAAGTGATTTGTAATTTACGGAGTCGGCCACAGAGAGAGTGCCAACGTGTATTTTATTGGTATAGTAGCTAATGGTTGTGCCTGAAAAAGAGAGCTTTATTCTTTTTGAGTTGGGTTCAGGACTGAGATATTTAAAGTCGAAAGGTGATTTTTTTGCATCGAGGTTGAAAATGATTGAGTCATTATTCATCTCGTAATTTCCAAAAAAAACAGATAGTTCATACTTATTGTCTTCGCCCATATTTAGCATTAAATTGGAGCGTTGTTGCTCAGAGTAGTATTTCCCTTTAATTGAATTTGCAGGATTTTGAGCGAAAGTTAGCGCCGACACCAAGCAGAAGAGCAATACGAATAGTTTATTTAAGGTTGAGTGCATTGAGAAGTTTTTGATTGTGGATAAACTAATTGAGAAATCGGGAATGATTGAACACTATTACGAAGGTAAACAATAGCCTGTAAAATCAAAAAGCATTAACGTTTAATTTCAAATTTTTAAAATGATATTGGTATGAATAGCGCACCTAGAGATAAGATTTATTTTTTAGCAAAATCGGTAGGACTAACGCCAAAATGTTCTTTGAATGAACGGGTAAAATGTGGCTGCGTTTTAAAGCCAACCATGCTAAAGACTTTGGTTACTTTATGACCTTCTTTTATTAGAAGAGCCGCATGTTTTAGACGAATTATACGAATAAAATCGGAGCTTGATTGACCAGAAATGGCTTTAATTTTAGTATAGAGATGCGTGCGACTGATGGCCATTTCGGCGCAAATAAAGTCGATGCTGAGCTCCGTGTTTTCAATATTTTTTTCAATGATATTGGTAATTCTGAAGTAGAATTCCTGATCTATTTGGTTTGATGTAAACTCTGCTGGATCGATGTCGAGTTTTTTAAGAAAGCGTTCTTTGAGTATTTGGCGATTATTTAGCATGCTAATAACCTGAGCCTTAAGCAATTTCGGACTAAATGGTTTTGAAATATAGAAATCAGCACCATGAATAAGACCCTGTACAAAATTGTCTTCGGCCGAACGAGCAGTGAGTAGGATAACTGGAATATGACTCGTTAACTCATTGGATTTTATTTGTTTACAAAGTTCCAGTCCGTCTTTTTCTGGCATCATAACATCACTAATAACAATGTCGGGCATAGAGTTAATTATGCTGAGCCAAGCCTCTTTGCCGTTTTTAGCTTCTATTATTTTGAAATCTGGCGAGAGGCTTGAGGCAATATAATTACGCATATCGCGATTGTCTTCGGCCAAAACAATTGTGGCACCAGAAATATTGTGTTGAGTGTCCAGTGTTGGCATTTTTGTTTGGCTAAGATAAGCTGTAGCCTCAACATTGGGAATAATGGATTCTTCAGGTACGCTGCCCCCCTCAGCCTGCTTAAGCGGAATTTCGACAAAAAAAGCACTTCCCTCACCCACTTTACTTTCTACCCAAATACGACCATTGTAGAGTTCGACCAATTCTCTTGTGTAGGCCAATCCAATTCCTGTACCCCCATGTCCATCTTCAATTTGAAAAAAGCGATTAAAGACTAGCTCTATTTTATCGGGCGAAATTCCTATCCCATTATCAACTACAGAAAGATGGAGAATGTGAGTTTTTTCGGGCAAATTATTTGCTTCAACAAGATGCAAATTGAGTTCAATATTGCCACCCTCTTTGGAATATTTTAATGCATTTGAAAGCAGATTGAAAACAATTTTCTCATATTTATCTGGATCAAATGCAGTGTAAAACGTATTTATCTTCTTATTAAACCTATAAAGCACACTCTTTCTAATAGCTTCATTTTCAAATGCTTGAAAAATTTTTTCCGTAAAGAGAACAATATCATCTTCCACGGTATTGAGTTTGAGAATTCCAGAGTCAATTTTAGAAAAATCGAGAATTTGATTTATCAGATTGAGTAAACGTTTCGAATTTCTTCCAATAATATCGAGTTGCTTAGTTATTTTATCGTCATGCGCCTCCTCAAGTAGTTTTTCTAAAGGACCTTGTATTAGAGTAAGTGGGGTGCGAAACTCATGCGAAACATTGGTAAAGAAGTTTAATTTCATCTTTTCAACTTCTTGTTGTTGTTCTGCATTCTTCACTTTTTGGTTTAAATCATTTTTAAACCTTTCGCGATTTTGAATTATTTTTCTGAAGAGCAAGAGCATGCCCAAAACAAGAGCTAAGTAAACAATATAAGCCCACCAAGTATTCCAAAAAGGGGGTAAAACTTCAATATGAAGTACTCTGCTATTTTCAAACCACACCCCATCGCTGTTGGTTGATTTAATTTTCAGATTGTACTCCCCTGGTTTAAGATTGGTGTATGTAATAAATCGACGTTTAGAATCGGTATAATTCCAATTTTTCTCAAACCCGTCAAGTATGTATGCATATTCAGTATTCTCAGGGTTTTTATAATCGTTACAAGAGAATTCGAGAGAAAAAATATAGTCGTTGTACCGCAAAATGAGGTTATTTTTTACCGTAATATTGGAGTCTAACACCACTCTACCATTACTCTCTTCATTTACAACAACCTTCTTGTTGAAAAGTAAAAAGTTGGTTAGTAAAACTGTTGGAATAAATGCACTTTTCTTGGCATCGGCAGGACTAAAATATGTAAAACCATTGTTTCCGCCAGCAAAAATAAGCGAATCGGAGGTTTGGTAAAAGGCATTTAAACTGTAGCCATCTTCCAAGAGCTGATCATTCTTAGTGAAGGTTTCGGCAGAATTTGTGAGAGTATTAAATTTTATAAACCCCTGATTGGTTTCAATCCACAACCCATCTTTAAACCCCGTTATTCCGTTAACAGACAAATGTTTAACACCTGGATCTTGCAAGAAAACCTCGGTACTGGCAGTTTGAATATCGAATTTTATCAGACCTAAATCAAAGGTACCTAACCACAAGGTATTTTCGGACTTTTGAGGATTTTGGTAAATACAACTCACTGACTTTGAGGTTAGATAATGGGTAAATTCTTGTTTTGTAACATTGTACTTTTCAAGTCCAGAATCTGTTGCAATCCAGAGATTATTGTTATTATCTTTAAATACATCCCAAACCACATCGGTCACGAGTGAGTTCGAGTTATTGATTGAGTGACCTAAACGAGTATATTTTCCAGTCGATTTATTGATGAGATAAACGCCCTCCTTCTGACTCCCAAGCCAGAGATATTCCCCATTTTCTTCACATACAGAATAAATGTTTGATATTTGAGGCTGGGTTTTAATTATTTCCGAGAGGGTATTATTTTGTGTGTTGAGCTTAAGAATACCGCCATCGCCACAAACCCACAGATTTTTTTGAGAATCCTTAAAGAGCGTCCTAATATTATCTTTATAGTTTACTAGAGCACCTTTGATTATTGGGTTTATGAGTTCTTTGGAATGCGTGTTGTATTTAAAAAGTCCATTAGATTCAGTTCCAATCCATACCGAATTACTCCCATCTTCCACAAAAGAGGTGATATTAGAGAGATTGCTCTTTCCCGAGGACGTTTCTGTTATAAATTGACTGGCATTGGGACAAAATTTAAACAACCCATTTCCCCAAGTTCCTGCCCAAATACACTCAGACTGGTCTTGAAAAAGTGACCAAACGGTATTATTTCCAATACTTTCTGTACTATTGATATCGGTGCGTGTAGTTTGATACGTTTTTGAATCTCGATTATAAAGGTAGAGTCCTGCCCTAAAAGTGCCCAACCAAAAGTTATTGCTCCTATCCTCCAAAATAGTACGAATTGTATTTTGAGCATACTCTTTACCAAACGTATTTGAAATTAGGGTATTCTGCACAGGATCAAACTGAATTAATCCAGCTCCCCAAGTGCCAAACCAATAGTTGGACTTACGATCTTTATACACCGAAGAATAAGTTCCATTTTTTGTAGCCTCAATTTTAGTTGGATATCTATCGGTATAAACATTCATTCGATACACACCACTGAATTCTGTGGCTATCCAGAGAGTTCCATTATTCTCGAGTAAGAGTCCATTTACCAGCCCCGCCTTGAACGATTTAGGATCCGCTTTATTTTCAACATAATATGTAAATGTGTCGTTTTTAGGATTGTAGCAATTGAGTCCTCCCCCGTAGAGAGCCAACCAGATACGGCCTGTTGAGTCCTGCTCAATATCACGTACTTCGCCGAAATTCAGGCTCTTGTGCAACGAGGTTTTCGGATCACTTAAATCTGGATTTACCTTAAAGTGGGTTATTGTATCGGCCACAAAATTAAGTTTATCAAGACCACCCGAAGTGCCAATCCAAATATTCCCATCGCTGTCTTCGAGAAGAGAATTCACCACATTGTTTTGCAAATAGCACTGCTTTCTCCCAGCGGAGTTGATGTTCAGAAATGAATAGCCGTCGTACCGATATACTCCTTCTATGGTTCCAAACCAAAGAAACCCTCTCCTATCTTGCAAAATTGCACGAATATATTGATTTAAGAGCCCCTCGTTTTTTGATATTTTTTTGGTTGATATTTGCAACGTTCTGCTCTCAGAACTCAAATTTTGCGTGTAACAGTCTGATGCCAAACCGAGGATTATAGCTATAATAATCAGTCGATTAACTATTGATACCTTCAACAACATCTGCATACCTTTTGTCTAACGCTTTAGGGGTGGCAATTTAACAATTTTTTAGTGGTTTTTCATTAGAATAAGTTCAAATTTTTCACGGTTGATGATTGATTTTTAAGTTGAGCAGGGAGAATAATTCGAAGAGCTTTCTATTCGAAGGTAACAATTTGACCCTCTGAAATCTACAATAAAACAAAATGTGAGATTTTACCATTAAAATTATGAAAAATATACTGTTTTCGTTTATAATCTTACGATATTTGCATTAAGCAGATTTTTGAATTTTTGGAGACTAAAAACAATAAATAAAATGAGCAACAAGGTCATTGAACGCATTGAGCTATTAATTAGCATGTTAACGAACACAGACAGCTTAATGCGTCAGACAATGCGAGTAGCACTAATATCAATAGGCGAACCAGCTGTACCACAGCTTATTACAGCACTTCAAACATCGAAGTCTGAAATTGTTCGTTGGGAAATTGCGAAAGCACTTGGAGTTATGCTTGATGAGCGCTCTATACCCGCACTTGTAGCTTCACTCAATGACGCAAGTATTGATATCGCTTGGCTCTCAGCAGAAGCTCTTGCAAAATTTAAAAAACGAGCTTGGCCAACACTTTTAAGGGCGCTTATTAAAGATGGTTCTAAATCAATCCTGCTACGTCGCGGTGCACATCATGTTTTGCGCAACCAAAATGATGAAGAGTACAACGAACTACTCAACACTTTGCGCAAAGTATTGGAGAAAGAGACTGTTCCTGCAGGTTCTTTTGCTGTTGCATCTAAAATTTTGGCTCAAATGGGTGAGGCCAGCGAATAGACCCGCGAGAACACTTCTCATTACGAACAACGTCAACCGCACAACCATACAATTTCATACTTATTCAATCTCTTCAATCGCAAGAGGTGTTGCATTTATTATGCGCCTACCCAAAGGCGAGAGGCTAGGCCATGTGTAAAAAGAGGCGTTATAACGTAGAAAAGACGTAGCGAAACCCCAACAAACAAGTACGTTAAAAAACTACAAATCAAGCAAGCGTATTCTTAAAAATACGTAAATCCATATCCAGTTAAGTGCAAAAGCATATCCCTGCAATCAAAACTGTAGCAGCGCAAACCTTTACGCAACCACAAAAAGATTAAACACGTAAGTTTGGGAAATGAATAGAAGTGAATGTGCAGAGGGATATTTTAAAATTCACCAGTCGTGAGCCATTCTATTCGACATTAATTTTCACAAACAACTAAATTTATACATTATGAAAAGAATAACTCTTCTTTTTGCAGTAGCCTCACTTTGTACCATAAGTACATTAAGAGCTCAAGTTGGGAAATTACTATTCTCTGAAGGATTTAATGGAACAGCATTAAATACCAATATCTGGAATTACGGATCAGAGGAGGGTGGCAATGGAGAGCTCGAGAGCTACACTACAAAGCCAACCAACGTTAAAGTTGAAAATGGCAATTTAGTAATCACCGCTATTCGTGAAAACGACCGCTCAAAAAGCTTCACATCGGGAAAAGTAAGTACTCAAAACAAATTAACCATGAAATATGGTATGATGGAGGTTAAAGCAAAGATGCCAAAAGTGAGTAATGGTCTATGGCCAGCAATGCGCATGGAAGGCAACTTAACCAAAACAGGCCCATCGGCAGGAGAAGTTGTTATTATGGAAGCGGGTATAAAAGAGACTCTCGGTTTACCAACTCCCGACAACACCCTTAGAACAAACATTGTGTGGGATCCATTAGACAACGGCGCCTATAACTATGCAGATCAAGCAAACAGAAATGATTTAATATTTACAAATACAGCATCGCTTCAAAGCGACTATCTTTTATACCAATACTATTGGACACCTACAAATTGCCATACTGAAATACGTAAACTTGATGGAACACTCCTTTTCACAGGAGCCTTAATGACATTTTACGACAAATCGGAAGAGTTTAACAACCCTTTCTACGTGATGTTTAACATGGCTGTTGGTGGCAATCCTACTAATATTACAACCACAGGCGCCGTTACTGCATTGCCAAACGCTGGCTCAACACAATCTATGTTTATTGATTATGTAAACGTATATCAGTACAACGGCTATGGCGAAGTAAAATCTGTAGCTGATATTGCAGAGAAAGGCGTTTTTGGCGTTTTTGTTGACGGTTTTACACCAAACAAAAGCATGGATTTTGGTGCTGGCGACAGAATTGATATTTGGGAAAATACATTATCACCAATAACTCCTGCTCC
This sequence comes from Breznakibacter sp., assembly GCA_043775765.1. Classification (GTDB taxonomy): domain Bacteria; phylum Bacteroidota; class Bacteroidia; order Bacteroidales; family Marinilabiliaceae; genus JAGPHP01. The sequence goes on from JAYVSA010000232.1 coordinate 17,192, forward strand.
TACTCCAGCTCCTTCGTCAGGAACTGCAACAATGGGCTTTCAATCGCCTGCAGCTACATGGGTAGGGATGGCATATGTGGCCAACCAACCTAAAAACATGAACAACTTCAAGAACGGCTCATTGAACTTTAAATTCAAACTTCTTAGCGTAGACCCTCTCGATCGGGCTAGAGATCTAACATTTGGTATAAATTCAAACGCTGGTGAAGCTAAAGTTGTAATACCTTCTACTGCAACAAACAACTATGGCTTGACTGGTCGTGCTCTGGATGTTTGGTACAACGTGTCAATTCCATTTACAGATCCTGCATTTAAGTCATTTGACTTCTCTTCAATTTACACCCTACTTTTTGTTGTAGCAAACGGAAGAGATGGTGGTGGTTCCTTTAAATTTGCCATTGATGAGATTTACTGGATTGATGGAGCTCCTGCAATTCAACAAGCACCTTCTATTTTGTACACGGTATTGGGCGACGCAGCTGATTTTAAACTCGATGTAGACGGTGGTTTTGACATCTGGGAGAACACACTTAACGCTTCATTTGGTATAAATGGCTTAACGGTAACAGACAATGGCAAAGGATGGTCAGGAACCGCATTTAGACCATTCACTCCATACAACATGTCGGCATTTGCTACGGGGAACCTTATTTTCGACCTTACAACAACATCAACCAGCACCGTATCGGTTGGTATGGCATGCCAAAATGGTGGAAAACTCATAGACCTCAATGCCTCTTATGGCTACAAAAACGACGGTGCAGTACATACCATTACAATACCATTGAGCACATTTAATACCGACTATTACAAACTTCAAAATACAACTTTGTTGTTCGAATTAATGGCTGGTACATTAACAGCTCCCTTAACAATAAACAACGTACGTTACGAGGCAGCTCCTGTTCCATGTGCAACAGCAATATTAGATTACCCTACTGCAATTGCCGAGAATGCGCCTATTACATTCAACATTACAGCTTCCGACGCTTCATTAATACAAGTTATTATTAGCGAAAAGATTGCAGATACAGACATGAGCGATATTAGATCAACCACATTCTATTCTGCAATTCCTAATCCAAGCTACTACCCAGCAACTGGCAAACACACGGTAGATATCCAATACATTTTCGACAATCCGAAATGCAACTACAGCGAGCCTGCAACATTTACAGTTGGTGCTACGCCTCTTACTTCAATTCAAGAAAGTGGCATTTTCATCTATCCTAATCCTGTTAAAAATACGCTAACAGTAAATGGATTAGATGCCAACACCGTTTGCAATATCTACAACCCACTTGGTGTTAAGATTATAGAAAGCAACTCTACATCAATTGATGTCACTTCCTTACAAGCTGGAGTTTATATTCTACAAGCGAATAACTTCAGAACTAAATTTATAAAAGAATAATTTACAAAAAGAGGGGCTTGGCAACGAAGGTCAGG
>JAYVSA010000233.1:0-9863 GCA_043775765.1 Breznakibacter sp.
ATCCAATTGACGAAAAAACCTATTGTAATCTGACGGCAAAAAATATCTTCTGCTCTACTGTGAGCGATGAGCTTCGACTAATAAATGGGCCACAATCTAAAATTGCATCGGTGGGAATCGATGTTACTGAAGCAATTATTGGTGGCGGACACGCTGCACAGAGTATCTATTGGAGCGACAATAACATCAAAATGGTCAGCAATCTTTGTCCGCCCGACTCACTTCCGAACTGGGTGACCGATTTTAACGCAAAAAAATTTGGTGAGACTTATTCAACACGTTGGTGGGGCCCACTTTACGACATTAATACCTATCACGAATATTTGGCGCCATCGAACATTAGTGGAGCCAATACCAAAAGAACATTTTTGTACAACTTACCGCTGCTGGGCGCTCGTGGACAATTGGGTAATTACATTAAAGGTTCTCCCTACATTAACATGATAATCAGAGACTTTGCCGTTTCACTTATGGTAAATGAAAATTACGGAAAAGATGGCATTACAGACATGATAACCATCTCTTTTGCCACTCGTCCGCGAATGAGACAAAACGTTTCTATGCTCGATGCTGAGACTGAAGATATTGTTCTTCGCTTAGATAAAGACATTGAATCTCTCCTTACATTTTTAAATGACTGGGTTGGACGCGACAAATACCTAGTTACGCTAAACTCTACGGGTGGCGCTACAAGAGAGCCAAATGAGTTAGAAGCCTATAAAATTCCTACAGGCGTTTTTAGTGGCAAAAAAGCAACCTCCATTCTAAGTTTATACTTAATGGCAATGTATGGGCAAAATAAATGGATTAAAAACTACCAAGATGGCAACTTCTATTTAGACAAAGCATTAATAGAAAAAAACAATCTTAATTTCGAAGACGTAAAAGCCAAATGCGCCAACTTACTACTCCAAGTTTCGGGCGTGGGAATAGCTATAACGAATACAGAACTTAACAATACCGTTTTTCAGGAAGGATTAAAACTCAAGATTCAACGCAGTTTTCATACCGTACGCAGTGGCGACATCCTCATAGCCTTACAACCAGGTTGGGTTGAGGAGTTTGAAATAAAAGGCAGCGAAGTGCTTCGATTTTCGTCTAACGACCAACGTGTTCCTCTCTGCTTCTATGGTTGGAACATAAAAAAGCAGGAAATTATAACTCCCGTGTCGCTCTCATCTTTAGCACCAACTCTCACGCTCTTGCTCAAAATAAATGCACCAAATGGGTGTGACGCAAGCGGACTAAAAGAAGTTTTGGAGAAATAAATAGTGTTATCTATAAAATTCTAAGGCGGTAATAAAACCTTGAAGCAAATCAACATCTTTCTCAATAGCAGTTCCAATAACAACAATATCGGCGCCAGCTTCAAAAGCCAACGTAAGTTTCTCGGGAGTATTAATGCCACCTCCAACAATGAGAGGTACTGAAATAGCTGACTTAACGTTCTTTATCATCACGGGAGAAACTGGATTCAATGCACCACTTCCCGCCTCCAGATAAATAAGTTTCATTCCAAGAAACTCTCCTGCAATTGCCGTAGCAGAGGCTATATCAATCTTGTTAGATGGCACAGGAGTGGTATTACTCATATATTGTACTGATGTTACTACGCCTCCATCAACAAGAATATATCCAGTTGAAATAACCTCAATACCACTTTTTTTAAGTACTGGAGCTGCAACAACATGGTTTCCAATGAGCAATTCTGGGTTTCTTCCCGAAATTAAACTGAGAAAAAGCAATCCATCTGCCAAATAAGAAATCTGATTAATTCCACCAGGAAAAGCAACAAGAGGAATTGATAATTGGCTCTTTAAATGGTTGTAAATAGTTGTTACATCTACACTTACCAAACTCCCGCCAACCAGAATAATATCAGGAGCAAAAACCTTACAACGATCGATGATGTTATCTAACTTCTCTCCGTTAGTCCTATCTGGATCTATTAACAGTGCCACCATTTTTTTTCCGGCCGACTGTTTCGCTCTTATTAATTCTAAAATCGATGACTTTTCCATTATAATCTATAAACTAAGTACCAATCATCTGAAACGCAATACCCCATTTGGTAAGAACGAGAGACAGAATCGAACTTCACCAATCCGGTAATTACACCATCTTTATTTAGTATAAATGGCTCTATTTGCAACTGGTCGATAAAATCAAGCCCCTCCTTTTGAACAATCTTATATAATGTCTCTTTGGCGCACCAAATCAAATTGAAATAATCGGTCTTAAAATCATTCGGTACAAATGCTAACTCTTTGTTGGCAATAAACTTATGAGCTACTCTCAATATTCTATCGGAGCGGTATTCAATATCAATTCCTGCAACATCAAAAGCATAAAGTTGAACGGCAACCCAACCTTTTGTATGCGTAATTGAGATGTGTGAATTAGAACCTTCAATATATGGGGCACCGTTTGGTTTGTACTTTACAATTACATCAGACAAGGTAAGCAGATGCACTAAATGAATACTTACCAATTTCTCCTTTTGACGTTGCTCTCTTTTAAGCGACTTTATTTCAAGCAATTGAGCATCATTGAGCTTTACTAGAGCCAACAATTCATCAACACTCTCCTCCACTTTCCAAAGAGCCACTTGCCAATTCTCCGATTCTAAAGTTTTAAAAAGAGCCATTCCGTTTTATTTTAATGGCATCTTATTCCACTCAAAAGTCTCCATAATATGCTCCACATCCTTTCTAATAAACTGAATTACAGGAACCAGTGAATCTTTATTTGGTATTGAATTAAAATATAAAGCGCCTCGCACAAACTGTTTTACACTATCCGTAACAGTAAATTGGATAGACGAAGCAGCATCTCCTTTGATATCATAAAGCAATCCAAACACCTTTTTATCGGCCAAATACAATCCAGTCTCCTTTATGGCATCGGCCTTAACACTATGTTTATAGGCCATATTATGACTATCTTCAATAATTTGAGCTAAGTTGCCATTAATGACCTTATAACTGATATGAATAGTACTATTAAAACCTGGAAATTGAATATTGATCCAATACTTTTCAGCATTCTTTTTACTGTCAATCTCAATTTTTGCGTACGATGGCAATTCAAAAGAGTATGGCAAATCATTCCCAACTCTTGCGTATTTCTTCTCAGGAAGTTGAATTCTAAAATAGCCATAAGGTTTGGGTGTGTAACTCTCTTTGCAACTGCTTACTAAAAGAAATATTCCAAATGGTATTAAGAATCTAATTATCTTATTATTCATATTTTAAAGCGATAAAATGTAATGATGAGATTCTAAATAAAACCCAATAGTATTAAAACGGTAAATCATCCATCTCATCCATCGCTAAGAAGCTCTCTGAATGTGGGGGTTGAGCATCATTGGGTGTTGGAAGTGGAATGTTTGCAATTGGAGATGGCTGAAACTGAGGATTGTACGCTGGTGTAGCTGGTCGTTGCGGTTGCGAATACCCCGATGGCTGTGCAACTGGCTGATTTTCAGAACGGCTACTCGGCTGCTCGCCATCAGCTCTTCTTCCTCCTAGCAATTGAAGTATATCTACCTGAATTTCAGTCGCATAACGTTTTACGCCATCTTTATCGTCGTAGCTACGATTTCGTAATTTTCCCTCAATGTAAATTTGAGTTCCCTTCTTCACATACTTCTCAACAACCTCGGCCAGTTTACGCCAAACAACAACACTGTGCCACTCCGTTTTATCGGGTATTACTTGCCCAGTTTTTGTAGTAAAGCCACGCTCTGTGGTAGCAATAGAGAATCGCGCCATGGCCAAGTTATTGTCAAAGTATCGAACCTCAGGATCTTTACCAACATGACCAACCAAAATTACTTTATTAATAGACATAGAATAAAAATATGGCGAAAATTACAAAAACTCTTCAACCCCACCAAATCGCAATCAGAAATCAGAAATCTGCGCCAATAAAAACCTGTATATTGGTACGGGAAAAGCTTTCGTCTCTAATTCACTATATTTCAATAGAATATAAGTGGGATTATTCGCAAGGATTATTTCTACCAGATGTTCATCAACCTCAAGCATTTGAAAATTAATAGAAAGATTTTGGTGAGAGAGGACATGCTTCACAACCACACTCTGAATTATTGAATAGTTGGAGAGCAAATCATCGGAAAATGGAAGATTAAGCAAATTAAACCACTCCGAAGCAGTAACAGCATTGCGCCCATTCTCAACTAACGGCAATTGAAATAGATTAGCCCAAATATTCGAATGATCGCGCTTAACGGCAACAAATCCTTGAGTACCTTTAATATATAAATAATTTAAAAGACGATTCTTTTTCTTAAGTGATGGCGTCTTAACAGGTAAATCACCAACCAGATTACTATTAAAAGCAACACACTGCGATAAAAATGGACATTGTTTACAATTTGGGTTTGCTGGAGTACAAAAAAGCGCACCAAACTCCATAACAGCCTGATTAAATAACGCAGGATTCTGCCTATCTAAAACGGAATCGACTATCTGTTGAAACACCTTTTTCCCAAGCGTCGAATTTATAGGAGTTGAAACACCAAATAATCGGCCATAGAATCGAAAGACATTACCATCTAAAACCCCAACGGCTTCATTGCTCGAGAAAGATGCAATAGCAGATGCCGAGTAGGTGCCAATACCAGGCAATTGCAATAGTTCTTTATAAAGCGTAGGGAAAACACCATTATAATTTGAACAAACAATTTTAGCCGTTTTATGCATATTTCTTGCACGCGAATAGTAGCCCAACCCTTTCCAAAGCGCCAACACGTCGTCCTCAGGGGCATTTGCTAAATCATACACAGTAGGAAAAGCACTTAGAAATGATAAATAATAGGGCAATCCTTGTTTGACTTGCGTTTGTTGCATTATAATTTCAGAAACCCAAATTTTATAAGAATTGGTTGTTTTACGCCAAGGCAAATCTCTGAAATTCAGATGATACCAAGCACTAAGTTTAACATAAAAAGATGAATCGACCAACTGTTTCATTATTTGCCCAAGCTAACCATTATATTGACAGAACAAAATTATTATCCTGTTCATTATTAAAAGAATAGAACAAAAAGAATAGAAAAAAGTTAGAAAAAATTTGGATTTAAAAAAATAAAGAATTGTGGCAATATTTTTAGCTAATTCTTTTTTTTAATAGGATTAACTTATATCTTTGCAGTCTATTTTTTGAAAACACGAACAAGTAATCAGTTGATAATTAAATAATTTAACACAATGACTAAGGCGGATATTGTTAACGAAATCGCAAAGAATACTGGCATCGAAAAGGTAACGGTTCAAAAAACTGTTGAAGCCTTCATGGATACTTTAAAAGGTTCTTTAACAAGTGGTAAAAACGTGTATCTTAGAGGGTTTGGTAGTTTTGTTTTGAGGAAGAGAGCAGAAAAAACTGCAAGAAACATTTCTAAAAACACAACAATCATCATTCCAGAACACTTTATACCTGCATTCAAACCTTCTAAAGAGTTTGTAATCAACGTAAAAAGCACAGTAAAGGAATAATTTAGGTAGAAGTTTTACAATAAAAAGACAAGAATATGCCAAGCGGTAAAAAAAGAAAAGGTCATAAAATGGCTACGCACAAACGTAAAAAAAGACTTAGAAAAAACAGACACAAGAAAAAGAAATAGTTTTCTTCTATTAGTCAAATAGTTATACGGACAAACAAGTGGAATACTTCGCTTGTTTGTTCTTGTTTTAAGAGTTCTTTTACCTATAAATAGCAACCAACACTGTGAGTGCAGAACTATTCGTTGACGTTACATCATCCGATTTAACTATTGCTCTACTTGAAAACAAGCGACTCGTTGAACTACGCGTTGAAAAAAGCAATATCCAGTTTGCTGTTGGCGATATCTATCTTGCTAAGGTTAAGAAAATTATGCCTGGCCTTAACGCAGCATTTGTAGATGTAGGTTATGAGAAAGATGCATTTTTGCACTATCTCGACCTTGGCCCTCAATTTAACACCTTACAAAGTTTCTTAAAAGAAGCTACAACAAAAAAAGGGGCTCCCTCACTGAGCAAATACAACACTCTTAGCGACATCAATAAAGATGGAACCATTAGTGAAGTCTTAACCGCTGGGCAAGAAGTGTTGGTTCAAGTGGCCAAAGAGCCCATCTCAACAAAAGGACCCCGACTCACCTCGGAGCTCTCGCTTGCAGGCAGAAACCTCGTTTTAATGCCTTTCTCCGACAAAGTTTCGGTAAGTCAGAAAATTGAGTCGAACGAAGAGCGCAATCGCCTAAAAAAAATGCTTTACGGCATTAAGCCTAAAAACTACGGTATCATTGTAAGAACAGTAGCGGAAGGTAAAAAGCTTATTGAGCTTGAAAAAGAGCTTAAGGTTCTTATTAAACGTTGGGAAGATGCAACCATGCGTCTTAAGGATTTACGCACCCCTTCGCTTGTTGTTAGCGAAATTGGACGAACATCGGCCATCTTAAGAGATATCTTAAATCCGACATTCAACAACGTTTACATCAACAACCACGCTGTTTTTAGTGAAGTAAAAGAGTATGTTAGCCTTATCTCTCCTGAAAGAGAAGAGATTGTTAAAGAGTACATTCACCCACAGCACATTTTCGACCATTTTGGTATTGAAAAACAAGTTAAACTTCTATTTGGAAAAACAGTCTCCTTTAAAAGTGGAGCCTACCTTATAATTGAGCACACAGAAGCTCTTCACGTAATAGACGTTAATAGCGGAAACAGAACAAAGTCGAGTACCGATCAAGAGACAAATGCCCTAGAAGTCAATCTGGCAGCGGCCGATGAAATAGGACGTCAGTTGAGATTACGCGACATGGGAGGTATTATTGTTGTCGATTTTATTGATATGCAATTGGCCGAAAATAAAGTAAAGGTTTTCGACCGGATGAAAGAGTCGATGGCTAATGATCGGACAAAACACAACATATTGCCTCTTAGTAAGTTTGGACTTATGCAAATAACTCGCCAGAGAGTTCGTCCAGAAATGCACATTGAAACACAAGAAAAATGTCCAACCTGCTTGGGAACTGGCAAAGCTACCGCTACCATTAACCTAACGGACAAAATTGAAGATGGTGTTGAGTACGTTTGCAACACATTAAAACTCAAAAACTTCACATTAAAAGTGCATCCTTACATTGGGGCATATTTCACAAAAGGACTAATTAGCCGATCGTTACGCTGGAAAATGCGCTATGGATTTGGTATAAAGATAGAGACATCTAATTCCATTGGATTCTTAGATTTCAAAATTATTGATCAAAACAAAAAAGAGGTGGTTCTGTAAAGACCATCTTTTTTTTTGTGTAATTTTGCCATCATTAATCATCACATTAAGCCGAAATAAAATACGTAAATTTCGATTTCATTAAAACAAATCTATATATTTGCATATATAAAACAACTTCATTTGTTACTCAACTGAATAAAAAAAATGAAAAGAATTAAGTTATTCTCCGTTTTTCTATTTTTCGCTTTTTCTATTGTTGCTTTTTCGCAAACAATAAATCCAGTAACATGGAATATTACGCATAAGCAACTGTCAAATAACACATTAGAAATCACAGCTACAGCCACTATCGCAGATGGATGGCATCTTTATGGCACTCTGTTACCTAATGGTGGTCCTATTGCCACGTCTCTACGCATTACATCAAAAGAGTTTATTGAAAGTGAAGTTGCGGTTGTAGAAAAAACATTGGCTACTAAAAAGTTTGATACAACTTTTAATATGGAGTTATCATACTTTAGCAACAATGCTACTCTCGTTAAAACATTAATTCTCGCCAATAACGCATCATTAATTAAAGGTGAGATCGAGTTTATGGCATGCAACGATGAATCTTGCACTCCTCCTGATATTTATAAATTTGAAATACCTATTGACAACAAGGAGCTTATTTCCTCATTACAAAAAAATACGGGAGTTAAAATAACAGAGGCACCTAGAGGTTATTTATCCATCTTTCTTTTAGCATTTCTTGGAGGTTTGGCAGCACTACTAACACCATGTGTGTTTCCAATGATACCCATGACGGTAAGTTTTTTCATAAAACAGAGCAAATCAAAAGCTACTGGAATAACAAATGCCCTAATTTTTGGGCTTTCCATTATAGTTCTCTATGTGTTTTTGGGAACCGCAGTAACTTTTGCCTTTGGGGCAGATGCACTAAACATATTAGCCACAAATCCGTGGTTTAACCTGTTCTTTTTTGCCCTTCTAACCATTTTCGCAATCTCCTTCTTTGGGGCATTTGATATTGTACTTCCTTCTAAATGGGTCAATGCCGCTGATAAGAATGCAGATAGAGGTGGGGTGTTAGGCATCATATTCATGGCACTTACGCTTGCACTAGTCTCATTTTCTTGCACTGGCCCCATTGTAGGCACCCTAATTGTTCAAGCAGCAAATTCTGGCGGATTGGCTCCAATTATTGGCATGCTGGGATTTTCATTAGCCATAGCCATTCCTTTTACCTTCTTCGCAGCATTTCCTGGGTACCTAAACTCATTGCCAAAATCGGGGGGATGGCTTAATTCGGTAAAGGTTGTATTAGGATTTTTAGAGCTTGCATTTGCCTTCAAATTCTTGTCGATAGCAGACATGGTGCTCGATTTACATCTTCTCGAAAGAGAGGTTTTCATAGCGATTTGGGTAGCAATATTCGGAGCTCTTGGATTCTATCTTCTGGGCAAAATAAGACTACCACACGACTCGCCAATCGACAGACTGCCTGTATCGAGACTTATGACTGGGTTACTGGTCATTGCATTCACGCTCTATATGATTCCGGGTATCTGGGGAGCGCCTGTAAAACTCATCAGTGGATTTCCACCACCTAGAGAATATTCGGAAATTCAACAAACTCCTTTTCCACAAAGTAACCTAAGGAGCGAAAACGACACCTTAAAAATTGGCAATACATATATTGGAGCGCAAGGCTTAGAAACATTTGACGACTATGACACAGCCCTTAAATACGCTAAAAAAGTAAACAAACCTCTTCTGATAGACTTCACGGGCAAAGGATGTGTCAATTGCCGAAAAATGGAGGAAAATGTATGGTCAAATAGTGAAATTAGAACTCTAATAGCAGAAAAATATGTTTTGGTGTCACTTTATGTCGATTTGCGAACAGATTTACCAAAAGAGAAGCAATATTTATCGCCGAAAACGGGCAAGGAGATTATCACCATCGGCAACAAATGGAGCGATTTTCAAATAAGCAAATTTGAAAGAAATAGTCAGCCTTTTTATGTAATCTTCAATGCCAAAGAAGAGGAGATTATTCCATCGAGGGCTTATAATCTATCAATAGAGGAGTACAAAGCGTGGCTTCTGGCGGGAATTGATGGATTTTACAAAAGATAATATAAATCTGTCGACCACATCATTCGTAAAGAAAGAGAACGTTGACGGAAAAATTACTCAAAATTAAGTTTTCCTTCGGCTTCATCGTGGTATTTAGCCGCCAAGAAAGCTAAGAAACGACTAAAAACCTTGAGTGCTTCCATGGTATTTTCAGAAATATCTTTCTTTTGCAACTTCAAAATAAAGGTGGAATAAATAGCTGTTACACACACTTCTATATCATTACTTAAAACTTTACCCGACTTCTCATCGAACTCCTTAATAAATGGAACGGTGGCATTAAAAACATGTCTATAAGCAACCTCATTCGGCTCTTTAAGAAGTTGATTGTGCAAATAATTAATCTCATTTAACGTATTGATATTGACCTGCAAATGCCCCTTCTCTTCAACTTTTTCTAGGCGCATCATCTCAGCCAAATTATCCCACCAAGCACGAATTTCGTCAACCGAATCACTCGAATATTGAGAAATCAC
>JAYVSA010000234.1:0-12466 GCA_043775765.1 Breznakibacter sp.
CCGACTTTATTCAATTTTTCTTCCTCTTTTTTCCTTTTTTTCTCTTGTGAAAGCTGGTCGCTCTTCCTCTTTTGTTCAGTTCTTTTGAGTATTCTTGCATCTTTCTTCAATTTTCGCTTAAGCAGTTGAGCCTCTTTCTCTCTGGCTCTTGCCTCCATAAGTCGATATTTACGCGTGGGACTCCATATTTCATTATTCCATCTCATTTGCATAACAAGTGCTCCCTCCTCATTATATAAACTCTTTTTGCCTACACCTTTACCATTACGCCATTTTGAGATTGATTGAATTTGGCCATTACTGTACCATTGTTGCCATTTACCTTTCTTTAAGCCAGATTTGAAAAAACCTTTTTCTAGCAATATCCCGTCACGAGTATGTTTTAGATACAGTTTATCTAATGGCTTACCGATAAAGCCACCCTTGGTAGAATTGATATTTTGATGAAAGTAATAATAATAGAAGCGATCCTTACTAGATTTAGCAGGATCGGCTTTACTATTAATTGAAAAAACATAAGCAGTATCGCCCTGCGCAATAGTAATTTTATCGCCATTGTTATACTTGGGCATAAAAGAACCGCCGTAGGCAAATACGCAGAAACAGGTAAATAGAAGTGCTATAAAAAAAACATTTGTTATTCTACTCATTTTTAATATGGCAATTTATTTATGCTGTTCCACTTTTGTCTCCGCTGTTTCCAATATTTTAATTCTCTTTTCCTGATCAATGATATACAGCGTAAGTTCTTCAACTTTTTGCAATAACACTTTATTCATTTCAGCTAAATTAACGCCATCCTCTTCCATCTTTTTTGCCGAAGGAACATCTGGTAAGTGTTTGTGCTCCGTTACATATTTATCAACCTCTTCAACAGTGCGTAACTGATAATCCTTTTCAAAAACAAAATCGGCAGGTTGAGCAGTAACATTTACCTCTTTGGCTGTAACCGTTGTAGCTGTTATTGTTGCTGCGTTTACTGCACCTGCAGCATTAAGGTCTTTTTTAACATAAAAACTCCCTTCACCTGTTATGTGAGCAAGCCTAGCCCCTTCACCACTTCTAAAATCGACTACTGGTTGTGCTGCTGGTGCAGCACCGCCATTCCAACGACCATCGAATACTAAAATTCCATTTCCATTTGGAAGAGTTCCGCCTGTGCTACCACCTTTTTGATCTCCATAAATATATAGCCCAGGACCGACATCAATCGTTTTTCCTCCCACAATAGGAAACCAACCACCTCCAGTGGTACCTGTAGCAGCCCCACCGTTACCCAAGAGTAACTGATACTTATTTAAATCATCAGAAAAAGTCATCAACCCTTCATTCTGAGTTCCATTTATTCTAGCATTTATTATTGATGTAGAAGCTGCAGTATTATTGAGAGCTATTCTTCCACTTGAGAAAATTCTAAATGGGATATTACTGCCTGAGCCGAAAAGATAATCTGAACCTGTAAAATTAATACTACCAGATGATGAGAGCATTAATACAGTATTACTATAAATTTTTTGAGAACCAAGTGAAAGTGAGGGATAACCACCACTTGAAATTAATAGCATATCACTAGCTTTCATAATTGGATCATTAATGACAAAATTATAGCTACTTGTATGAGAGCCCATTGAAGCACCTCCAACTGATGGAAAGAAATTCAGCGGCGTTGTTATAGAGGTACATGAAACTGAGAAACCGCTATTAACCAAAGGATGAACCGTAGTCACATAATCAACTATTAATTTCCCTATGCCATTACTAGAAGTATAGCTCAAATTATTGGTATTTTGGAATGTTCGGGCAAGAGTACGTTCAGTAAAATTATCATTGGTTTCATACACAATTATTTTATCGTAGGGAGCATTGGAATAAATGATTCCACTTAATACAACCCTATATCCAGCTCCAGCACTAATTTGATATGAAGTAGTGCTAACAGTGCCGACAGTGTTAGTCGCCGGCACTCCGAAACTTACTGTTGCGCCAGGAGTAACCACTACCGGCGTTTGCCCCTTAACATTGAATAATGCTATCAAAAAAACGATAGCAAAAAGTGATATTTTTTTAATCATGATTGATAAAAATTAAGATTTCAATTGATATTTAGGTTTTTATTATTTTTTTCAAAATTACTTTATGAAAAATAGAAAATTTGATACTATCAAAAATACTACACAGCTGTCTGTCAGATTATTAATTCAAAATAAATTTAACTATCTGTTAACTACATTTTTCAGGATGCAAAACTAAACAATATTAGGGTCATAATTCGACCCTTGTGTTATTTATATTTAAATTTTTTTTATAAATAGATCATATTTGTCTCGATATAGAAACATATAAGTTATTGTAATTCAATAAAAGGCACTCTTTTCGAAACTTCTAATTAAAAACCATTAAAGATCTATTATTGTAATGATTTAATGCGAGGCAGTTGAACCGCAAAGTTTATTATTATATTTTTTAATTATTTCAAGTGTTGAATAATCAGTAGCAAAAACAGAGTTTAAGCCTTGTCCCTCGTTGATTGGGTCGCCAAGTAAAAAGTTGGGGTTATCAAATATTTTATCCGCAGTAGAAGGGATTCCATATCCTCCAAATGCCCAGATATTAACCCCAACAAGTGGGGCACCCAATGCAGCACTATCGGCTATTAGCCCCAACAGTCTATCAAAATACATATCTCGGCACTTAACGGGAGTATCAGGATTATATTTTAAGCTATCACGGCTAAAGCCAAACTCTTCCAAGGTGATTGGTTTACCTAATTGGCGTGCCAATGAGATATGCAGATTTATATAGTCAATGGATTTAACAATTGTTTTGCTATATGTTCCACTATGATTTCTAGCGTCGTACCATTTCCAATTTTTGGCCCAGAGATGAAAATTGGAAAAGTCGATATATTTTGAACTGTGAACCTTAAGAAAGCACTCAGCGCTTTCAACGCTGCCATGTGTTCCTTCAGAGCCTGTACTCACCAAATGATTTGAATCGATGGAGTGAATGTAGCGAGCTGTAATATCAACCCATGTTGCAAAAGCATTGATTTGTGTGGCTAAGTTAGGACTACCTTCTACTCCAGGACGAGGCTCATTGCAGAGTTGCCAAGACATTATAGTTGGATCGTTTTTATATTCAATATTAGAATAGACATTCTTACGATTTATAAGCATAGTTATGTAGTTAAGGCTTATTTGTTGAGCCTTGTAGTTGCTATAAAATGAAGAGGAGTATTGTACAAAGCCATACCAATTTTTATCCTTCAACGGATCGAAGTTAGATTCACCATCTGCCCACTCTAGGTATTGTTGATTTCCTCCTGACCAATTCCAGAAGTTATTTAAGAAGATAACAGCATAAATTCCCCGTTTACCCATCTCAAAGAGAGCAAAATCTAGTCCTTTGAGAAGTTTTTCATTATAGATTCCTGAATTTGTTTCAATAGCGGAGGGCATAGTTCCTGTTTTAGAAGAAATTTGCGACGAACCCAAAATACGTAAGTTAGTTATGCCTAAAATTTTTAATAAGTCCAATTCCTTAATAAGCCTCTGCTGCCCCTGTTCGGTAGAACCGAGATAGGCTGCATAAAACATATTAAACCCTACAAAGCGATAAGGTTTTCCTGCCAATTCAAATTCAAGTCCATTAACCTTTACATATTGTGAATGGATCTTCGCATTAAGCTGCAAACAGAAAAAAATAAGAACAAGTGTATAATATTTGCTCACAATGAATATCATATAATTGATAAATCGATTCTTGTGCTCAGTTTTAGGTTACAATTGAGCTTTTGTTGAGAAAAAGTGTCCCCACCATTACCTTATTTCAGGTAATACTAGATTAATTTAAATCTCGAAGAAAATAGCAAATGATATAGTGGATACCTAATTATCTGTAAATTGGTAAACTCGAATATAATCAACCAGCATTTTAGCTGGGAAAGCACTATTGTCGATATTAAAGCCTGGCCAATAGCCGCCAATAGAAAGATTTAAAACAAGGTGGAAATATTTATGAAATGTATCGGTACCATTAACTCCATTCGCAATATTTACGGAATGAACCTGAATGTCATCAATAAACCACCTTATAGATTTCTCGTTCCATTCAATAGCATATACATGGTAATTATCCAAATTAACTTTGGTGTAGTGCCCATATTCGGCATGTTTCCCCGTAAGATCTTGCCAGTGCATGGTTTGAAGAATAGTATCACCCACATTTATATGCTCCATAATATCTAATTCACCACAAGCAGGCCAACCAACCGAGGTTATATTATCCCCTATCAACCAAAAGGCTGGCCAAGCACCCATAAAGGCAGGAATTGCAATACGAGCTTTAATTTTGCCATATTTAAAAGATCTGCCTTTTGCTGTTATCATTCTGGCGGAAGTGTACTTTTCACCACCAAAATCTTCGTATTTGGCAGTAATTACAAGCGCGCCATTTTCGCAAGTGGCATTTTCTCGTTTGTAATATTGCTGTTCTTTATTGCCCCAACCATCGACACCTGTTCCAATATCAAAATTCCAATCACTGCTTATTTCATTAGTAAACTCATCTGACCAAACAAGATGGTAAAATTGAGCATGAGCTAAAAAATTAAACGAAAATAATAAAATTACGACTAGTAGTTTTTTCATTTTTCTATTACCAAGTATACTTAATCTGTTGGCACAAAAACTTCCATATAAATAAAGTGCGAAAGTAAACAAATAATTTGAATCAGAAACAGTTTGAATAATAGCTAATTTTTGATTTTTTAAAATTCATGCAACACTGTGTCTGATGGCTAATTATAGCTGCATGGTTTTATTTAACCTCCTGACGATATTGTCTAACAATTGTAAATAATTTATATATTTGTCGATAAATACTGTATTTTTCGCAATTTTTGTTGCACCTTTTTCCCACATTGTTTAATTCAATCCTTGTTGGATTATTACTCTTTGTTTGTAAAAGATAACACCATCTTCAAATCGAATTCTTCGAACACAATTCAGAGATGAAGATTAAAACAAACAATGGCGGTTTATCCATAGTAAATATTTTTGAATTATCAGCATTAATCACAAGATCAATGACCTCTAACAATACTTGAAAAACATCACTTGAAAACAATAAGAAATTTAACTGTGAAGTATAAATAGTATTTTTTTTTTAGCATCATTATTAATATGGAGAGATATATTTTTTTACGTAGAGTATTCTATTTTTTAGAGATGTGTGAAAATCGAAATTCTGGCACACGAAAAGAGTTAGCCATAAAATTCGGTATTTCTGAAAGTGCCGTAAAGCGGATGATTAGTGATATAAGAGATTCAGGAGTAGGTGTAAAATTCGACTTTGCTTTAAAGAGTTATATTCAATGTAATTCTGAGGATGAGGACTAAATCTTAATAGATATTTTCAATTTACTATTATTTTGTTCAATAAATTATGATCGGGTCGTTTTATGACCCAAACATTATTATACTTTTGCACAGAATTTCGTGGAGACGGAAAGATCAATTGTAAATATTTGTAAAAAACAATTCTTAATGCAAACACAAAATCGAAGACCTTCTCTAAAAAGTCTTTTAGGCACGTTGAGTTCTATACTATTTTTGGCATTAATATCATCTTCCTGCACTTACAATCAATATTCAACCGTAAAAGAGTACCAACAGTACCTGAACGTGAAAGCTAACGGGTTAGTGATTACAAGAAATTTCGAACATCTTGAGTTGGTTGTAAAGAATATCCCCACCGGCATGCGTGTTTTGCAGGATATTGATAAGGGTGCAAATGATATGACCATTAGTGCAATGTTTAAGGAGTATTCACAAAGTATTCTGTTTATTGTCTCTCTTGCCCCATCTCAGCATTGTCCTGTAAGAGATTTAAATTATTATGGAGTAAGCTCAGATGAAGAGTATAAGGAGAGGCAAAAAGCCCTTGATTTTGATATGGCACAATACTTTAATTTAACTAATGGGGAAAAAAGCTTATCCCCTCAAATCTGTCATTACGAACACGACTATGGGGTTTCGGGAAAACTTACATTACTATTGGTATTTGCTGCAGAAAATGGTTCTGATATTGATTTGATAGATGGCTCTAAGGATATAAAATTAATTTTTAACGATCCTTTTTTCGATACGAAGATTAGTGAGTTTAATTTTTCGAGTTCGACATTACAAGCTGTTCCTAAACTATAAATTTTAAATATCATAAAGAGATTAAAATCGTTCGTATTATTGCTTTTTTGCATTCATAATTGCCCTTAGAAAATCTTTTATATCACTATGAAACATCAGTATTGTTCGGTGCTACGTGTAGTTGCCATTTATCTAATAATTAATATTGTAGGGAGTATTGTGTTTCCCACTGTAGCATTAGCCTTAACTTCAGGCACAAGTTCCCCCGAATTTTCTGGGTTTACTCCTGTTGGCTCTACCGAGATGGTAAATACATTTACGGGTGATTTTGCTTACAGTCTTCCTGTTATTGAAGTGCCAGGCCCACAGGGGAGTGGATATTCAATGGCACTTACATACAATAGTGGCTCTACGGGTGAATCTGAGTCGTCATGGGTTGGATTGGGTTGGTCCCTTAATCCAGGTTCTATCAACCGTAGTTTAAGAGGATTTCCTGATGAATATAAAAATAAAAACATTGATTATTATAATAAAACAAGACCAAATTGGACCGCAACGGCTAAGTCAACTGTTGGATTTGAGGTGTTCTCGTCTGACATGAAGGTTGGTTTTAATTATGGTTTTTTACATCGTATCAATAATTATACAGGTTATCAAAAGGTTGAGAATTTTGGAATGAATTTTAACGGTGCTGTGGGCTTAGATGCTAGCAAAGACGCTAATGGCACCACTTATTCCCCTTATGTTTCAGCATCGGGTCTGTTAAACACTTTTCAGACGATGAAAAGTAAGAGTAAACTTGTAGGGACAGAAACTCAAAAGGAGCATGACATAAAAAGTAGGGATGCTGCTAGAGGGGCAAAGTTCAAAAAGGATGGGTCAACACAAAAGAATATTGAGAACAACGCCTCTTTAACAGTTGGGTCTGGCAATTTAAATTTAGGGCTTAATACCTATTCTGTAAGTTTGGTTCCTTCAATGCCCAAACCATTTGGTTACCCTGAGGCCAACGGTTTTTCGGTTGATTTTTCAATGTCATTAGGCGTAAATCCGGCCATAGTGCCAGTTGGTATTGATTTTGGAAAAGCTGGTACATTTAGTTTTAAATCAAATCGTGCCCATACTTCAGCTACAGTTTGTGGTTATAGTAACACAAACTCTGCAGCAGATAATGCAATGCGTGACTATTTTGTAGAAAAAAACAGGCCATTTAATACCGCCGAATTAAATATTGGTATTCCTTTTGGGAACTATGATATTTTTAATGTTACGGGGGAGGGTGTATGTGGCAGTTATCGCTCATTTTTACCTGCTCTAGAGTATTTTACTCCGGCCAAGGTTACAAGTCAAAGTGGTAGTTTTTCAACTGGTTTTGAAGTTATGTTGGGTACTAACATTGGTGCTGGATTTGACTTGGGGTTAGGCTATCAGAGAACAGATATAGATCGTTGGAGTTTTCCAAAAGATCTTTCAAGCATAACTTCAAAAATGCAACCTCCATTGTTTCGTTTTAGTAATGATTTGGGTGGCGAAGTTGTTTATAACGAATTGACGGCAAATCAACCAGCGCCGCCAACAACCAAACAAACAGCAATACAAACTTCCAATTTGGATGTTTCAGGCTTTATGCCAGGAAGCTTAAGAGGAACAGCTGAAGGCCCAGACCTTTATAAGAGGGGTATTTCTGGCACCTCTGCACCTATTTCAGAACTAAAAAACGCGCAGGAGCAGTCAACAGGGATGTCGATTGTAAACAAGGATGGTGTTAAATTTTTATATGAGGAGCCTTTACTTGTTCGCAATGAAACCTCATTAAGCGTTGATGTACCAGATAAGAATGTTGTTAAAAAGCGCTTTTTAGCCTTTCAGCCATTAAAATTAGGAAGTAATTCGAACAAATATTCTGTTGAAGATAACTCCAGTCATCACACTGTTCTTGGGCAAATCGATCCAAATTCGTATGCATCTTCTTATTTGTTAACGGGTATAGTTGCTCCATCTTACATTGATTCAGATAGAGACAATAAACTTTCTGATAACGATTTTGGAGGTTGGACAAAGTTTGGTTATCGCACAATATTGGGATCTACAGATACTGATTGGTATCGTTATAGAATGCCATTTAAAGGGCTTTATTACCAGCAAAATGCCATTTCAGATGTTAAGGATGATCTAGGTTCTGTAGAAACAGGAGAGAAACAGGTTAAGTACTTATATAAGATTGAAACCAAAACTCATGTAGCTTATTTTATTACCAATAAAACGGTTAGCTCTAATCCTTATTTAAATGGATCACAAAACGAACGTTACGATGGTTCTGGCGCTTTAGCACTCAAGGACGGTACTGATCCAGCATCTGTAGCCACTGGTGATAATTCATTTGGTAGTACTAGACTGGAATATTTGGAGAAAATTGTTTTGTTTGCAAAAGAGCAAGATATAATAGGGCAGCCTTCAGCATCTAAGAGTGCTGATTACTTTCCTTTGCCTAAACAAAAACCACTTAAAACAGTTAGATTCGCCTATGATTATAGCCTAGTTGGTAATGTTGATAATAATGTTAATTGTAATAGTAATAATAATTATAGATTTAATCACAAATTTATTTATAAACCAATAAATACAGAAAATGGCAAATTGACGTTACGCAAGGTTTGGGTAGAATATGAAGGGGTTGTCTCTGCAAAGATTAGTCCTTATGTATTTAATTACCTTTATCCAAATCCTGTTGGTTCTGCGTCAAAGCTGGCACCATATTTTGGTCCATTAATGCCTATTTTAACAAAGCTTGATCAAAATCCTAATTATGCCCCTTATGCATGTGATGTGTGGGGAAATATGAGCCCGAATTGTGATCAAAGACGAGTTCATGGAATTCCGTGGTGCGATCAGAGTGCTTTTATTCAAGAACCTGTATCATATGATCCAGCCGCCTATCAGTTGAAGTCCATTAAATTACCTTCGGGGGGAACTATCTATGTGCAATATGAGGCAAAAGATTACGCCTATGTACAAGATCGAAGCGCTATGGCTATGGCAAGGGTTAAGTTGAGCGGGAAAGAGAGTCCAAGTTACGATCAAGTAGATACATACACAGTCAATGTTGAAGATCTTGGCGTTGACACGTCAAAGGAAGGGGATGTTAAATCTCTAAATGACAAAATAAATGCTTATTTCCAACAAAAAAACAGTGCAAACAAGATCTATTTTAAGTTTCTTTTTGGTCTTCTCAATAATTTTCCAACATTAGATGACCCTCATTCAGAATACATTACAGGATATACTGATTTTGTGAGTGCTTCAATGGTTACATTGCCTTTATCAAATGGCGGTGTGCAAAAGTATGGCATTGAAATTAAAATAGGACGTGAGGGGGGCGGAAAAAACAGTACCGCTCCAAGAAAGGCTTGTTCGGACTTAGTCATGAATCAAAGACAAGGAAAACTTGATCAAGGGGATTGTATTGAATCTCCTTACGAACTAGAATATGACGATGTACTATGTGATGCCGCTAATGGCAACGATGCAGCAAGTTTATTAAAATGGGGAACTGTACCTATTATATTAGGAGGTATGGCCTTTGGTGTTGGTGTAAATTCAATGGCAATAACACGATTTACGCAATGCGACGGACGTGTTGGTCAACATTTGAACCCAGATTTATCGTTTGTAAAATTACCTACACTCTATCGAAAGGTCGGCGGAGGTGCCAGAGTTAAGCGCATATTATTGTGCGACACGGGCATAGAAGACGGCGATGAAGTTGTTTTAGGAACGGAATACACCTATAAGATGGAAGATGGTAAAACCAGTAGTGGTGTTGCCACCAATGAGCCTAGCTTGGCTCGTGAAGAAAACCCTCTAATTACCTTCATGCCCCTAAAAGGTCAAACATGGTGGGATAAGTTAATTTCGGGAGAAACAAAAGATGAGTGCGAAGGGCCGCTTGGTGAATCTTTGTTGCCTGGAGCTTCAATTGGATATAGACGAGTTGTAATTGAAAATATCCATAAAGGAAAAACAGGCAATGGCTACTCGATAGATGAATATAATACTGTTTACGATTATCCATTTGATAAGTATTATGCGCGTAGTACTACAGACCCAAAATATGATTTTACTGGCAGTGCAAATCAGAAAACAGATTTGCAAGAAAAGGGAGATGATCTCAGAATTTTAACTGGATTAATCAATTATGTAGTAGCCAAACAGTGGGCTACTCAAGGATTTATGTTTATACAAACTAATATGCACGGAGTGCCCAAACGACAAGCAACTTATAGTGGCTCCTATTTGGACAAAAATTCTTACTTAGTCTCGGGACAAGATTTTGAATACTTTCAACCTGGTGAGAAGATAAAAGTTGTTGGCTTTGATGACTCTAAGACATTGAAAAGCTACGACTCGTTTCCAGGAAAGGAGATGGACGTTGCACGTGAAGATAAGACCATTTCAGATGTTGGGATTGATTTTACTGTTGAGGTTGACATAAGTTGTGCCACATTTTGTCCGCCACCTGTTTTTGTTGGAGTGATGCCATCCTTTTCGCTCACCCAAAATGATTTGAGTACCAACGCTACTACAAAAGTAATTAGTTATCCAACGATATTGAAAAGCACTACTAAAACAGTATCTGGCGTATCTTCTAAATCTGAGAATAAAGCCTTTGATGTCAAAACAGGCGATGCTATTTTAGTAAAGAATACCGATTCATATTGCGGGGCACCCACAAGTGCTGCTAATAATACGCCTAAGCGTAGTAGTACAGTTTATACTTTGTCGATACCTGCAAATTGGATCTACAGCGATATGGGGCAAAAAGCAAATAATGATGTTACAGTCGCAAACTTGGCTTCCAACACCAATCAGTTAAATCCCAAAGCGGCCACTTTTGTCATTCACAGTGAAGATGAAGATAAGGATTTTCTAAATGCAAGTTGGTTAGCAAGGCCATCGGACTTGGTTAGTGCCGTTATTACTCGATTCGGAAAGAATTGGGGCGATCTATTGGTTGGTAATACCAAAGCAAGGGGTGAATATGGCGTTAATAAATCTGAGCGATACAATAATTCAATCTTTAACGAGTTAAACAAAAAGCGACTTCCACTTTCGACTTATACCTATAAAAGTGAGCTAGACGCTAAAGATAAAGCCTACAATAAGGGTGTTTTTTCTGTAAATTCAAATAACGCAATACAATGGTTTGGCAATGCAAACGAAACAACAAATTTTAATGGAAAAGACTTTGGACCTAATTGGATAAAAACGTCAGAGACAACCCTTTATTCACCCAATGGTGAGGCGCTTGAAGAGAAAGATGTTTTAGGTGTGCCAAGTGCTGCACTCTATGGCAAGCGTTACAGAAACAATGTACCTACGATGGTGGCTAAGAATACCGATTACAATAGCATCTTCTTTGAAGATTTTGAAACTTATCAGAACATGAGTAGTGCAGCTCACTCGGGCAAATATTCTCAACTGGTAGAGCACTTACCATCACTGGTTCCTGGATTGAAAATAACATCCACTATAAAAAAGCAAGGGGCATTGGTTGACTTTTGGATGAATAAGAATGTTCCCAACCTAAGACTTACTCTTGCCGACAACGATTATGTTCCATCGCCACAGGATCCCCAGAGTGGTGATGTTACTCCAATCGACAATTCAACTTCGGGAACTACTGAGACAAGAGAAATGAATCCTGACGGAAGTTATGGTATTCCACCAATATTTATATATCCAACCATTGTAGCTACGGTAGATGGCTGGACATTGTATCAGGCGGTAATTCCACCAACAAATTCTTTTCTGATGGCTGCTGTAATTTCTGATCAAACCCCTCCTGTTGAAGCTGCAATTACTATAGCCGCTGACGATTATACTAGTATTGGCATTAATAATATCGACGACATTCGTTTTCAGCCTCTAAATTCTTCGACTACTTGCTTTGTTTATGATTATGAAAATCTTCGATTGTTAACGCAATTTGACGATCAGCACTTTGGTACATATTTTCTGTATGATCTTGAGGGAAAACTAACTCGTAAGATCATTGAAACAGAACGTGGAAAGCAAGCCGTTCAAGAGACTCATTACAATATTCCAACTTCAAACCGATAGATTCATGAGAGTAAAAATATTTTTATTACTCGTTATACTCATTTTTGGCGGTAGCTCTACACATGGACAAAATCTGGACGTTGCAAGTGATAAGCAAGTTATAATGGATTGTTTAAAAAGACTTGGGGAGTTTAAAGTTCCTGATAAAGGTATTACCTATTATATGGATATGACTATATCCACTTACATGAAAAATAGAG
>JAYVSA010000235.1:0-2649 GCA_043775765.1 Breznakibacter sp.
AGGAGGCTGTAAATGAATAACGTAAATAAGCCATGGGCACACCACGGCAAGGAGATTCCGGCAAACAACTACTATTACGTGAGGAGTTGTATTCGCCAGACATTTTTTCCGGCCGCCGAGGAGGCATTTTTGAAAATTTTGCGCCAGTTTTTGGATATTGAAATTTACGATGACCCTCGTCATACTTCGTGTACAGGCATTGGCTACCATACGGACATTGTGCCTTTTGAGACCACAATGACCATTATAGCGCGTCAGTTTGCGCTGATGACCGAGAAAGGATATGAGAATTTGGCGGTGTCGTGCGTTACGTCATTTGGCCTCTACCTCGAAGTTATTGAAGCTTGGGAGCATCATCCCCATCTTTTAGAAAAGGCGCAAAAAATGCTTTTTGAAGCTACCAAGCGCACGTTTAAAATACCAAAGCACATTGTTCATGTTTCTGATTTGATTTATAAACATGCCGAAAAAATAGCGAAACTATCTAAATACAAGTTAGTTAACGTAAAAACTGGTCTACCATTAAAGGTGGTAGATCATGTGGGTTGCCATTATGCCAAGCTTTTTCCAACTCAGGGAATTGGAGGAGCCGAATATCCTAAAGTTTTAAGTCATGTAGTGGAAGCATTTGGAGGAGAATCGGTTGATTATCCAGAGCGCCGTCAGTGTTGTGGCTTCGGGTTTAGGAACTATTTGGTGAAAGAGAATCGTGGCTATTCGCTGTCAGCATCGAAACGAAAACTTGAGTCAATGCAACCTTATATGCCCGATCTTATAGTGGCGAATTGTCCGGGTTGTGCCATGTTTTTAGATAAATGGCAATACACGCTTTCTGAAATGGAGGGAATAACGTATGATGCTCACAAGCGAGGAATACCCGTAGTAACGCATGAAGAGCTGGCAGGTATTGTTTTGGGACTAAACCCGTGGGAACTTGGATTACAGATGCATCAGATACAGCTGGATTCGCTATTGGAAAAGATTGGATTTGAATATGTTAAGAGTGATAAATATTTGGATATAAATAGATTATCGTCAATGGGTAAACCATTGAAACCTTCAGTTCTTTTGGTTGATTAATTGACATAAATAATAACAATGAGTTCAAATACGAAAAATATAACAGTTGTTGGAGGTGGAATTGCTGGTATGCAGGTAGCGTTTCAGCTCTCTATGCTTGGCTTTTCTATTACGCTTTTAGAGAAACAGCCTAAGCTTGGCGGACGGATAGCGGCGTTGGCCAACATTTTTCCGCAAAACGAAAAAGGGGCAGAGCTCACTCAGAGGATGGTTGAGCTCATAAAGATGGGTGCCGTTACGCTTCAGTTATTCACCGAATATCAGAACTATGTACTAAGAGAAAATGGGTTAGATGTGATTACCAACCGCGGAGTTTTGGAAAATCAACAGGCGGTAATAATGGCGAACGGATTTAAACTTTACGACCCTACCGAGAAGGAGGAGCTGGGGTACGGTATTTTTAAAAATGTTATCACGGCATCGGAACTTGAATCCATTTTAACGAACAATGAATTAAAGCGATATATTGGTGCCAATGCGTTGCCAGACATTGCATTTGTGCATTGCGTAGGTTCACGTGATAGGCAAATTGAGCGCAACCATTGCAGTAAAATATGCTGTATGGTGGGTGTTAAACAGGCTGTGGAGATGAAAAAACGTTTTCCTGGAGGTAGAGTAACCAATTTTTATATGGACTTACGGATGTATGATGAAGGTTTTGAGGAGCTTTACTACGAGGCGCAAGCGTGCCATAAAATAAATTTTGTGAGAGGACGAGTGTCTGAAATATCGGAGAATTTAGATAATAAGTTGCTCGTGAGAGCCGAGGATACGCTTCTCAGAAAACCACTTAGTGGACAGTTTGACCTAGTGGTGCTTTTAAATGGCTATGAACCGGCTGTTAAAGAGGAGATTGCGCCCATATTTTACACCAAAAGCTCACGAACCACCACCACTATTAATGAGGCAATAGCAGAGGCTAACTCATTGGCTTTGGAGGTGGCTAATTATTTTAAACTTGGCTTAAAACTTAGCGATGATAGAGTTTGGATATGCAACTAAAAAGAGCAATCAGGTGATGCTCAATTTAGACCATCCAACCTTTTTGCCCCATTTACAAAAATTACAACTCACAGTAGACAATTGCATTCAATGTGGCAGTTGTGCTGGCAGTTGCGCATCGTCGAGTGCCGATAAGGTGTCGTTTCGTGAGGTCGTGGCTCTATTGCGTCGTGGCTTGGTTGTAGATGCAAAAGAGCTATTGCAAAACTGCATTAACTGCTCAAAATGCCAATTGGTTTGTCCGGCTTTAGTTGAGACCCGAAAAGTTATTTATTCCACCCTTCAGTATCAGCAACCATGAGTTTTAACTGGTTTGTAATGCCCTTTGCGGTAGGTTTTCATTTCATGCTCATTGTTCTTCTTGTGAGTTTAATTAGTGGCTTTAACCGGCTGTCGCTCAAAACTAAAAAACGTCTTTTTAGACGTCTCTTCTCAAGGAGGTTTTTTATTGCCATCAATGAAGTGGTGATGGAGTCGCTGTTGCATCGTAAGTTATTTAAAATAAACACATTGCTCGGTTTTATGCACACCACCTTTGCTTTTGGCTGGTTTTTACTCATCGTTGTA
>JAYVSA010000236.1:0-5894 GCA_043775765.1 Breznakibacter sp.
ACCAATGCGCTTAATGGCCCTTGGTCGCGTTCATGGAGTGGAACAGATCCCAATTACGAGGATACGACTAAATTAACCATCTATAAAGCTTTAGTTGCCCAATATGGTAGTGCAAATGTAACTTATGCTGCTGGTTCAACCTATAATGCCGAGGTTTCCTATGCTAAAGCTGTTGAAGCGGCAAAAGGTGTTGATTACATTGTCGCGTCATTGGGAGAGACGCCTGCAACCGAAAAACCATCAGATATCGATAATCTCGATTTAGACCTAGCTCAAGTGGAGTTGATAAAGCAACTTGCCACAACTGGAAAACCAATCATTGTGGTTCTTCAAGAGAACCGTCCAAGAATAATTCGCGAAATTGAACCATTGGTAAAAGCTATTTTTGATGCTTATTGGCCTTCACACCAAGGCGGTGTGGCTTTGGCTAAACTAATTAGTGGTCAGGTGTGCCCATCGGGTAAATTGCCTATAACTTACCACAAATATTCTGGAAACATTGTTCCTTACAACACAAAGCCGTGTGATCGTTTCGACGATAGAGAGCAGTTGAATAACTACAAGCCGCAATACCATTTCGGGTACGGATTGAGTTATACCACATTTAATTACTCAAATGTGGTTGTGAATAAAGAGCAATTTAGTTCCAACGATACGGTAACCATTAGTGTAGATGTCACCAACACCGGAACAATGAAAGCTAAAGAGGTTGTACAGTTATATTGGGCCGATTTGGTTTGCTCAATCAGTCCAAATCTATCGAATCTCATTCGTTTCTAAAATCGAGTTAAATCCTGGACAAACCAAAACTGTTACGTTTTCATTAACACCCAAAGATTTAATGTTCGTCAATCTCGATAATAAATGGGTTATTGAAGAGGGAGATTTCAATTTGATGATTGGTGCAAGTTCGAACAATACAACCAACAGGAAAATTCACTTTACTCCAAGCAAATAGAGGCTTTTAAAGATAATATAAACATAAAAATATAAAATTGAGTTATGCAAAAGGAGACATTTTCTAATAATTCGAAACTTCATTTTAACGATTCAGTCGTGGCGGGTGAGCTTGTAATGCTCGAAGGATTAGAGTTTTATTGCATAAAGAACTACGACCTTATGGCACCATTCTTTATGTCAATTGTTTCAGACTCCGACCACTGGATGTTTATTTCAAGCACAGGCGGTGTTACCGCAGGTAGAATAAACCCTGAGAGTGCTCTATTTCCCTATTATACCGACGATAAGATTCATGAATCGGGCGATGCTACTGGATCGAAAACTATTATTCGTGCCACCATTGATGGTAAAGATAATTTGTGGGAACCTTTCTCCGAACGCTATGCTGGATTGTACAAAATATCGCGCAATATCTATAAAAATAGCCTCGGTAACCGCATCGTTTTTGAAGAGGTTAATGCCGAATTAAATTTAACCTTCCGCTACTCTTGGATGAATAGCGAAAAGTTTGGCTGGATAAAAAAGAGTACTGTTCTTAATACTGGTACTAGTGCCGTTAAACTCACCGTTCTAGACGGAATGCAAAATATTCTTCCATACGGAACGCAGCGTACCATGCAAGCCATGACGAGCACATTGATAGACGCTTACAAGAAAACAGAACTGGTAAAAGAGTCGGGCTTGGCACTTTTTCGCTTGAGTTCTATTCCTGTCGATCGTGCTGAACCATCGGAGGCGCTTAAAGTTACTACTATTTGGAGCTCTGGGTTAAGCGTTAAGAACTATTTGCTTAGTACCAACCAATTAAATCTTTTCCGAAAGGGTGTATCACTTACAGATGAGTCGCAAACACGCGGAATTAAGGGTGCTTTCTTTGTAGTAAGCGATATAGAATTGCCTTCAAAGGGCTCTAAAGATTGGTATTTCTCGGCAGAGGTGAACCAAGATGTAGTGATGGTTAAATCGCTCATCAAAACATTGAAAGATACCAGTAATATTGGCTTAGTCATTGAGCAAAACGTTCAAGATGGATCGCAAGCGCTTATAAATTTGGTGGCTCTTTCTGATGGTTTGCAAGTTACAGCCGATACTCTTACGGGAAACCGCCATTTTGCCAATGTGATGTTCAATATCATGCGTGGTGGCGTTTTCTATAAAGGTTATGCCATTGACAAAGCCGATTTTATTGCGCACGTAAAACAGTCTAACAGCTCTGTTTATAACGAGTTTGCTTCAAAACTGGCTTCTTTGCCTGTTGAGTTGACTTACTCAGAACTTATTCTTACCGTTAATAGTTGGAAGAGTGCCGATTTAGTGCGCTTGAGCTACGAATATCTCCCACTTACCTTTAGCCGTCGTCATGGCGATCCGTCACGCCCTTGGAACTTGTTTAACATCAAATTAAAGAAT
This sequence comes from Breznakibacter sp., assembly GCA_043775765.1. Taxonomy (GTDB): domain Bacteria; phylum Bacteroidota; class Bacteroidia; order Bacteroidales; family Marinilabiliaceae; genus JAGPHP01. The sequence goes on from JAYVSA010000236.1 coordinate 2,371, forward strand.
GCCGACGGTTCTCCTTCGCTCTATTATCAGGGTAACTGGCGCGATATCTTCCAAAACTGGGAGGCTCTTGCTATGTCATATCCAGGCTACTTGAAAGGGATGATTTCGAAGTTTATGAACGCCACTACTATCGATGGCTATAACCCATACCGTATTACCCGCGATGGCTTCGATTGGGAGATTCATGATCCGTCAGATCCTTGGTCGAATATAGGCTATTGGGGCGATCACCAAATTATCTATCTTCTCAAACTTCTTGAACTGCAAGATAAATTCTATCCGCAAGCTTTACAAAGTATGATGGGAGAAACCATCTACTCGTATGCCAATGTGCCATATCGTATCAAATCTTACCGCGAACTGTTAGCCAATCCTCAAGATACTATTCTCTTCGATGAAGATTTACAAGTACTTATAGATGAGCGCGTAGAGAGAGTTGGTGCCGATGGAAAGTTAATTACTGCAGGAAATGGATCGGTTCTTAAAGTATCGTTCATTGAAAAGGTATTATCGCCATTGCTGTCGAAACTTTCAAATTTTATTCCAGGTGCTGGTATCTGGATGAACACACAGCGTCCAGAATGGAACGATGCCAACAACGCGCTTGTAGGTTACGGTGTGTCAATGGTTACACTCTCTTATATGCGTCGTTATGTCGATTTCTTCCAGAAAATGGTTGCGAAATCTAACGATTCTAACTTTGTTCTTTCCGATGAAGTGGTTACGCTCCTGAAAGCCATTAATACCGTTTTAGTGGCCAACAGTTCTGTTATTACTGGCGAAATAGGTAATGTGCAACGCAAACAAATTGTGGATGCACTTGGTGATGCGGGCAGTAAATTCCGTAGTTCTGTTTATGCAGGTGTTACTGAAAAGAAAGCTAATGTTACTAAAGCAGAATTAGCCGATTTCTTAACCTTGGCGCAATCTTATATCGATCATACCATCAATCTGAATAAACGTGCCGATGGCATGTATAACGCTTATAATCTGTTGGTTATTGGTGAAAAGGAGATGGGTGTTCGTTTCTTAAATGAGATGCTCGAAGGACAGGTAGCTATGCTTACATCTGGCAAACTTACTACTGCCGAAACCATTGCTCTTTTGGAAAAACTCTTCACTGGTTCTATGTATCGTGCTGATCAAAAGAGCTTTACGCTCTATCCTGATAAGGAGTTGGCGCTCTTCTTAGAGAAAAATAATATTAAAAAGAGTGCAATCGATAAATCCCCATTTCTACAAACTCTTTCGAGCAAAGGAAATGGCGATATTGTGGTGAAAGATGTAGATGGAATATACCATTTTAACGGTGCTTTTGCCAACGCAAAAATGTTAAACGAGGCTATCGATAAAGTGGTTTCTTCTGGCTTGGGTGCCATTAGTTCGGTTGATCGTCTTTATGTACTCGATCTTTACGAATCGTTATTCGATCATCAGTCATTCACTGGTCGCTCGGGCACGTTCTACAAATACGAAGGCTTGGGTTGCATTTATTGGCACATGGTTTCAAAATTGCTTCTCTCAGTTGGAGAAAGCATTGATTGGGCAATTCGCTCAGGTGCTTCAACAGCAGAGATTAAGAAACTTAAAGAGATCTATGTTTTGGTGAAAGACGGTATTGGAACCCACAAATCTCCTGCCGATTACGGTGCATTCCCAACCGATCCTTACTCTCATACTCCTTCTATGGCTGGCGTTCAACAGCCGGGCATGACGGGACAAGTGAAGGAAGATGTGTTGTCGCGTTTCATGGAGCTTGGTGTTAAAATTTCAAACGGAATTATCTCGTTTAGCCCAGTACTTCTCAAAAAATCGGAGTTCATTACCAATAGCACTACCGTTGACTCTAGCCATTTTACAAAGAAATACCCTAGCGTAAAAATTGGTACCAACAATTTGGCTTTCAGTATCTGTAACGTTCCAGTAATCTACTCAATTGGTACTAAAAGTGAAACAAAAGTTACTTTAACGGATGGAAAAGTTGTTGAGTGTGCGCTCGAACTCTCTGCCGAATTGAGTGGCGATATTTTTTCTCGTTCAGGAAAGATCGCGAAAATTGAGGTTACCATTCCTCAAACGAGTTTAGAAGGTTAATTCGAATAAATAAACTACAAAGAGTTTCTATGGTCATTTTTCCATAGGAACTCTTTTTTCATTTTTGGGGTGTCATCAGGGTCACTGAAAATTCTTCCTAGTTCGCTGATGCATTTGAGTGTTTCGTGCATCTTCGCCCCTGCTGTCGGGCTTTTGCTCCAATCTTTTTGCCCCACATCATCACTCGTTTCTTTAAAATTTGAAAGGGGCAAAAAGGATTTCCTCGGCAATCCCTCACCCGTAAAAAGACATCAGTGTAAGATTTTTTGTCCATAATAATTTCCAAAAACTTGCTCAAATTACTCTCCTTCACGAGTTAAATGATAAACAAACCCAATCCTATTCAATTTTTAAATCCAAATTCTCGAATGCTCAATTAAGAAGATTGTGTTAAAAACATTTGAGCTGTAAATATCTTACTGTAAGATATTTAAAATGTTTTGTAGGTTTTATGTATGGAGTTTCAAAAGGCTTTGTAGGGTTCCTTCTTTGCTTACTTTCTTTCGTAATTTTATATTTTTGCTTTATATTTTTATTCTTTTTAACAAAACTATTAAACACTTCGTTAATCCCCAACAAATAATCTTATTGAGGTGGCTTTTTGCAATCTCAATAAGATTTTATCGATTCGAAGATCCACTTTTATTTATACATTAAAAACTATTTTATGAAACGTCATTTTTACTTATTGCTCGCGTTTTCTGCGCTGCTGATGGCTCAAACGTCGAAGGCGCAGTCGGCATACAATCAGATTTGGTCTGATGAATTTAATGTGGATGGTGCACCGAACTCTGCCAACTGGACGCCTGAAGTAAATGGCAATGGCGGTGGCAACAATGAGTTGCAGTATAATACCAACAATTTAAATGCCTCGGTTAGTGCTGGTTCGTTGAAAATTGTTGCCAAACAAGAGAGTTATAGCGGTAAAGCATATACTTCAGCGCGTTTAAATACAAAGAATAAACAAACTTTCAAATATGGTAAAATAGAGGCTTATATGAAACTGCCTTATGGACAAGGCATCTGGCCAGCTTTTTGGATGTTAGGAACAGGTGGTGGTACTTGGCCAAAATGTGGTGAGATTGATATTATGGAGATGGTTGGCGGACCTGGAAATTCGGGAAATGCAGGCCATTCCGACTATACTGTTTATGGAACTCTTCACTGGTTTGGAACTGCTCAGGCAGATTATGGTTTGTCTAAAAAGTGTGCAACACCTCTATCTGCAGCCTTTCATCTTTATTCTACAGAGTGGACAAGTACCTATATTCGCTTCTTTTTTGATGGTGTTAAATATTTTGAAATGTCAACTACAGGTGCTGATGCTACAGAATTCCAACAAAATTATTTTATCATCTTAAATTTGGCCGTAGGTGGCAACTGGCCTGGTGCCCCTGATGCAACAACTGTTTTTCCACAGACGCTAGAAG
>JAYVSA010000237.1:0-5968 GCA_043775765.1 Breznakibacter sp.
TGGGAAGATGGAGATGGAGGAGTTTAACACCTCATCAATAGAGTTCGGGATATCCTCTACAATATTTGTAAAATCTTGCCATTGATCAGCTGCAGTATAGAGTATCTTGGAGTTTTCGGGCACGTGTAAAACACAAGTGTTTATATTGATGCCACTAAAAACACCTAAAGATGCACTAATATTAATAGGGGTAGTAGACAATGTGTAAATAGAAGTAATGCTGTTGCAATTACCAAATGCATAATCACCAATAGTTGTTACCGATGAAGGAATAGTGTATTTACCAGTTTTGGACGTTGGACATTGAATTAACATTGTTTTGCTTTTATTAAACAGTACGCCATCAAGACTGGAATAGTTTGCATTTGCTAAATCTACATCTATTAAACCTCTGAAATTTCCAAAAGCACCATCACCAATAGTTGTTACCGATGAAGGAATGGTTAATGTGCCACTGAAACCACTACAATTTACAAAAGCACCATCACCAATAATTGTTACCAATGACGGAATGGCTAACGAACCTGTGAGGCCACTGCAATGAGAAAAAGCATAAAAACCGATGGTTGTTACAGATGAAGGAATTGTTAACGAACCAACGAAGCCTCTACAATTATAAAAAGCAGAATGACCAATAGTTGTTATCGATAAAGGAATGATTAACGAACCTGTGAAGCCACTGCAATGAGAAAAAGCACCCTCCCCAATAATTGTTACCGATGAAGGAATTGTTAACGAACCATTGAAGCCTTTGCAATTACCAAAAGCCCAATTACCGATGGTGGTTACTGATATTGGAATAGTTAAAGAACCTGCGAAGCCACTACAATCCCAAAAAGCAGAAGAACCAATGGAGGATACTGATGCTGGGTAAATAAATGATTTCAAACTTTTTTTTGCAATTGAACTAGAGCTATTATAAAATGCAAAATCAGGAATTCCATTCGCGAGGTAAACCGTAGACGCAGTCCCTGCAGTCCCAGCAGTTCCACTATACGCCAAAACCGTACTTCCACTCAAATCAATTACCGCCAACAAAGGCATATCATCTCGCATGGTTTTAAAATCACGGGCATCAATAGTGCCCGTAACCGTGAGGTCGGTTATTGTAGCTTTATAGCCAGCTGTTAAAGTGGCTAAGTTGCCTGCCGTACAAGCTACGGTGTGGATTTCTTCAGCCTGTGCCGTGAAATTAAAAGCCGTAAACAACAGCCCAGCAATAAATAGTGTAGTTTTCTCATAGAGTTTTTATTAAATGGATTTTGCCTTTTTGGGCAGGCAAATATAGGTAATAAAACAGAATTATTGTAGTGAACAAAAACATGTTAGGTTATTGAGAGTATTACCCATAGCAGTGTTGTGCTCACAAAACACAAAGAAATCATTTAAGATAAGATTGTTGGGAGAAACTTAAAAAGACAAACCTCCTTCTATTTATTAAATTTGCAAATAAATGATATGCAACCAATTTTTGAAACACAGAATGTGAAGGTAAAAAGCATGTGCAAGACGCTAAAGATAAAAAGACGTTAGACCTTTGGCTCAGTGGTATCTGACAAATTTACCGACTAGAGCAAAATTGATTTATGAAGCGTAAAATATAAAAACACCTTTTCGACATAAATACCTCTATTAATTCAATCTAGGAATATTTAAGAGCAGCTAGGAATTTCTTTAAATATCTAACCTCAATGTACAATATTTCTTTTGCGAACAACAACCTTCGCAAAAACACGGTTCTACTCAATTACCCAACTAAGTGTTTATTTAGTACCGATAGCAACACTTCTTGTTTTGTAGGTTTGCTTACATAATCGATACAACCTGCCCCAAATGCTTTTTGTTTCTCGTCTTGTGCGGCATAGGCTGTTTGGGCAATAATTTTAATGCGTGGTTTGTGCTGCTTTATTTGGCGTGTAGCCTCGTAACCATCCATTTTGGGTAGGCGAATGTCCATCAATATTAAATCTACATGCTGAGACAATGATATTTCAACTGCATCTTCGCCATTACCAGCGTGCAGAATATTTAATTCTAAATCAGAAAGAACTTCTTTTAAATATTCAGCATTATAAGGGTCGTCTTCGACAATGAGTATTGTTTTCCCAATAAAGTTTCCCTCATTTATGTTTTCAACAATTAACGGCTTGTGAGGTGACGGTTGTACTGGATTATATGGTATTGTAAAAGAAAAAGTGCTGCCTTTAAGGGGTTCTGATTCGAGAGACACCTCACTGTTCAGCAAACCCACCAAGGCTTTTACAATAGGCAAGCCCAGACCGGTACCTCCAACGTTCATTTTTATGTTTTGTTGTAACTGGGCGAAACGCTCGAAAACAAACTGCTGTTTATCTAATGGTATGCCTATGCCAGTATCGGACACAAAAAACAGGAGGTTATTATTTTTATCGAATTTGCAACCGTACTCAATTTTGCCAGCCTCGGTAAATTTGAAGGCATTGCTGATAAGATTGATGAATATTTGTTTCAGTTTTACTTTGTCGGTTATGATTATATATTGTTCTTGGTGACACAATGCTTGCAAACTGAATTTTATGTGTTGTTTATCGATGCGTTTCTGGTATTCACTAAAAAAAGAGTTTAACTCGGCAAATAGTTCGTTCAAATTTGTTTCTTCGAGATGAACGGGCAACTGCCCCGATTCTATTTTCGAAATATCGAGTATGTCGTTTATTATATCGAGCAAATCGTTACAGCGTTGACTAATAATGTTGGTGAAAATTTTAAGCTTATCTTTATCATTGGCATTCCTGAATAATAAATTGGAGAAACCCACAATAGCATTCATGGGCGTACGTATCTCGTGGCTCATATTTTGGAGAAAAGCGGTTTTGAGACGGTCGCTTTCTTCAGCTTTTTCTTTGGCTAGGGTTAGCTCAATTTCGGTTTGCTTACGGTCTGTAATATCCTGAATGATGCCTGCCATTCGAAAAGCATTACCATTTTCATCGAGCTGATGCTGCCCGCAAGCCCAAATCCAACGAATAGCTCCATCGCAACGTCTTATTTGACATTCAAAGTCCCAAATAGACTTTGTATTAACAGCCTCATTAAACTTTTGGTCAACCTCTGCTTTGTCGTTTTCAACCACATGCTGGATGAACATTTCGTAAGTCCACTCGGGAAGCAATGTGTCATATCCGAAAATCTTATCGTGCCCAGTGGTGCGAATGGCTGTATGACTGCTTAAATCTAAATCCCAAGCTCCAATTTGAATAGCAGTTAAAGCAAATTGCAACCTATTATCTAATTCGGAAAGGCGTTTAACGGTTTGTTTGAGTTCCTTATTTGTTTTAGTCAAATTATATTCACTCGCTTCGGCTCGATCCTTGGCAATTTTCAAATTATCATTAAGCATAACAAACTCTTCATTTTTCTGATTCAGTTCTTCGTTTAAACTAAGATATTCGTCGTTTTGCTGTTTTAGTAATTGTTGGATTTGAATTTTAATTAATTCTTCCTCTTTTCGATTTGCAATATCTGTATGAGTTCCAGTCATTCGCAAAGGTTGACCGAAATTGTCTTTAACAATGACCTTTCCACGCGTAAGAACCCACTTAAACTCACCTGATTTTGTTCTAAGCCGCTGCTCAATTTCAAATATTGGTTTATCTTCATTCAAATATTGCTGAAGAATTTCATTGGTATATTGTAAATCGTCAGGACAAACAAGGTCGCTCCATACTTTGGCAATTTCAGGCATTTCGCTTGGTGAATATCCCAGCATTTCGCAACCTCGTGGACTGATATATACTTCGTTGGTTTGCATATTTACATCCCAAATACCGTCATTAGCACCTTCCAACGAGAATCGCAACCGCTCTTCACTTTCTTGTAATGTATTATTTAATTGTACTAATTCGAGCCGCTGCATAGTCAAGTCGCTGATTAGCTGAGTCATATTAAGCAAAAACTCCATTATGGTTTTTACTTTTTCCTCAGAAATAATGGGTACGTCGCCTAACGCTTTAAGATAAACCAACTCATTAAAGCCAAAATTTGCAGCTTGTTTCTGAAAAAAGAGATTGTCTGGCTTTTCAAAAAAGAATTGTCCAGAAAATAAGTTGGCAATGTGTTCGCCTTTAATTATAATCGGTACCGCAACATCGACCAACCCATTTAAACATTTGTAAAAATGGTATTTCTCGCCCTTAGCCATTTCGCCAGCCAATACGGTATCGCTAATAGTACATTTTTTTGAAGTTTCAGGATGTACACGGTGGAAATCGGTACATATTTGTCGCCATCCAGATTTAGACAAAACGTTACCATCAAGATCCAGAATGGCAGTTACAAAGCCTGTTGATTGATTGAACCCTTCAAGGAGTGTGTTCACTTTCTCAAAATCAATATATTCTAAGATTTTTGTTGTCATGAGTTATCATTTTTTCACTTAGGGTGCAGATTTGCTGATTCGGTTTTTTAGCTACTTCAAGTCACTTTGACATATAAATCGTTCTCAGTCTATAAATTTAAAGTTACTGTATAATTTTTACAAATCATTATCTATTTGTGTAGAAACAGAGTATTAATCTAGCGTGATAAATGGCATCTAGAGGTTAACATACGGCATCTGGGGGTTCGCAAATGTTCGCATACGGCATCTGGGGGTTCGCAAATGGTTTCTAGAGGTTAGCATAGGGTATCTAGAGGTTCGCATACGGCATCTAGAGGTTCGCAAAGGGTTTCTAGAGGTTAGCATACGGCATCTAGAGGATCGCAAATGGTTTCTAGAGGTTAGCATAGGGTATCTAGAGGTTCGCAAAGTGGTTTTGGCATTCAACGTGATATTTATGTTGTGGTGTTAATTTGTTTAAAAAAATATTAAACAGACTTTTGTATTTATTGATTTCTTTATTTAATTTGTACTTAAGTGCTGTTTTGTTAGTGCTTAATACCTATTTATTGTTAAATGATTTATACAAAAACCTCTATGGAAGCAATTAAACGAAGAAGATTAGTTATGGGTATGACTACCCGCGATTATGCGCTATCTAATGCGCCAATTACCAGCACATTACCAAATTTTACGGCAAACGCCACGGTGTTGCAAAACACAATTACCCAAATTCAGACTGTTGCCGAGTTGCAGGATTTTGAGAAAACAGGTATTAAGGATAACAAAAATTTATTGAAGGCAACGGCTTGTACGCTAACGGCTGATACCTCGCGAAAGTTGGCGGCGTATGCTTTGTTTACAACAAATGTGACGTTGCTGAAAGAGATTAAAATTAGCGAATGGGAGTTGAAACGTATTAACGATACTGATTTGAAAACCAAAATGCAAGAGGTGTACGACCGTGCGCAAACAAACATTGCGGCTTTGGCAACTTATAACGTTACGCCTGCATCGCAAACGGCTTTATTGAATGCTATTAATGCGTTTAATGGCGCGATACCAAAACCTCGATTGGGAATAGATGAGAAGAAGCAGGCAACGCAACAATTGGCTGTGCTGTTTAAAACTTTTGATGTGACTCTTGAGAACATGGATGCGGCTGTTGAAATTGTGCGACTTTCGCAAGCTAATTTTTACAATGGTTATAGAACCGCACGCAAGGTTATAGGAAGTGGAACGGGTTCGTTGGCGTTGAAAATTAAGGCTAAAAATGCTTCTACTCAAAAGCCTGAGCCAAATGTTACTTTACTCTTAACGCTTACCGACGAAACACGCAATTCGTTTGGTATTGGTAAGCGCGAGAGTGTGCTTAAGACAACGGCCGCGGGTGGCGGAAGCCAGTTTAAAGTAATGGCCGATGGCGTTTATACGCTTACGGCTAAAAAGAATGGCTTTAAGGAGGTGGTTAAAACGGTGAATGTGGTTGATGGCGAAATGACGGTTGTGGAAATTGAGATGGTGATGAATTAGGGAATGTTTGTTTGTGAGATATTGAGAGAGCCCCGCGGTATGCGGGGCTTTTTTTTTTCTCTTATCCGACCTCTCCCT
>JAYVSA010000238.1:0-2682 GCA_043775765.1 Breznakibacter sp.
AGCCGCAAAACTAGATTTTAATGTTTTCATTGTCTGATGGTTTTTAGATGTTAAACTCGATTTAGCAAACACACATTTTGCTGTTTGACGGAGTAAAGATATTTTAATTTTTGGAAACGCAAAAAAATGGACTGTAAAATTTATTCCCGCCCAAATTGCAAAAAAAGCATCCTAACAAAACCTCCTATCAAATAAAGTATTACATTTGCTGACTGATTAGTCATTTTACGCCATGGAAAAAACAAGAAAAATATTAGATACCGCCCTACGACTCTTTGTGGAGTTTGGATTTCATGGCACCCCTACAAGCAAGATTGCCCAAGAGGCCGGTGTGGCTAACGGCACGCTGTTTAATAAATTTGCCACTAAAGATGAGCTCGTGGTGGCGGTGTATATCGACATTAAAAGACGCATGCACGAGTATGTGGTTCAAAACTCAACCCAAGAGAGCACTCTTAAAGAGACCCTCAAAGGTCAGTATTTGGCCTCACTTTACTGGGCTTTAGACAATAAAAACGAGTTCATATTTATGCAGCAGTTTAAGTCGTCGCCCTTCCACTCCTTCATCACACCCGAACAAATTGAGGAGTCTGTGAAGCCTTTTTGCGACATGCTACAACAGGGTATCGATGCCAATATTCTTAAACCTCTGCCGCTTGATTATCTCTTTACCCTTGTAAGCAGCCACACATTTGGACTCAATGAATATCTCTTAAACAACCAATTCAGCAAGGCAAAGCAGCACGCCATTATCAGCGACACCTTTGATTTGCTTTGGGATATGATCACCTAAAAAAATTAACCGAAAAATAGACTGAGTAGTCAATCTTAAAATATCATCATCTTTAAATACAAAAAAATGAAAAAGCTAAATATCATCATCACAGGCGCCACAGGCATGATTGGCGAAGGGGTTTTGCACCAATCGCTTAACCACCCACAAGTAGAAACGGTTTTGGTTATTACTCGTAATCCAACAGGTTACACGCACCCCAAGCTTACCGAAATCATCCATCAAGATCTTTCCAACATATCATCGTTAAGCGATAGATTGAGCGGGTATAACGCTTGTTATTTCTGCGTTGGCAACACAGCGTATCGTAAAACGGAGGCTGAGTACACCAAACAAACCTACACGTTAACCCTCAGTTTTGCTGCCACCTTGGCATCTCTCAACCCCGAAATGACCTTTTGCTACATATCGGGTGCAAACACCGATAGCAGCGAAAAGGGTAAGACGATGTGGGCGCGCGTAAAAGGACGCACCGAAAACGACCTACTTAAACTGCCTTTTAAAGCGGTATATAATTTTAGGCCAGGTGGTATTGAGCCCTTCTTACCGCTTAAACCATCGCAAACCTATTATAAAATGTACAAATATTTAAAGCCTCTGTTTTGGCTCATGAAGGTGATTGCTCCAAAATCTATTGTTACCCTCAAAGAGTTTGCCGCGGCCATGATAAACGCTTCAATACACGGTTATTCACAACCAAACATCGAGATTAAGGATATTAAAATTTTAGCCTGTACCCACTCATAATTCATGAAGAAGATGTTATATACCATAATTATTATAATTACACTGTTTATAATTGCTACGGCTTTTACTATGTCGCAAGCGAAGTTCGGCAGAGCTCCGCAGGGTGCCCGTCTGGCGCGAATTTTAAAATCGCCCAATTACCGCAATGGAGCCTTTCAAAACCAATCATACACCCCAATATTAGCCGAAGATGCAAGCTATTGGGCGCTCAGCTGGAACTTTTTCTTTGGCAGGCGCGAAAAGCTATCTCCCATCGATTCAATGCCCTCAATGAAAACCAATTTAATAAATCTTAATCTCAACGAAGATCTATTGGTTTGGTTTGGCCACTCATCGTACTTTATGCAACTTAGTGGTAAGCGCTTTTTGGTTGATCCTGTCTTGAGTGGTAGCGCATCGCCCTTTTCGTTTATGATTAAAGCCTTTAAGGGTGCAAACAACTATTCGGCAAAAGATTTTCCTGATATTGATTATCTCATCATCACCCACGACCACTGGGATCACCTCGATTACGAGACGGTGCTTCAGCTAAAACAGAAAGTTAAGACCGTAATTTGCGGCCTTGGAGTAGGCGAGCACTTTGAGAGTTGGGGTTTTGATGCAACCACTATTGTGGAGATGGATTGGAATGATAAACTGGACATAGACAGTGGTTTTGTTATAAACGCAACACCTGCACGCCACTTCTCTGGCCGAACCTTTAAGCGTAACCAAACACTGTGGTGCTCATATGTGGTGCAAACGCCAACCAAGAACATCTTTTTAGGTGGAGATGGTGGTTACGATAACCACTTTGCCGCCATTGGCCAGCAGTTTGGCTCTATCGATTTGGCCATCCTCGAAAACGGACAGTACAATAATGATTGGAGATACATTCATACCCTGCCAAACGAGATAGGAAAAGTATTTAGAGATTTGAAGGCCAAGAAACTATTGGCGGTGCACTCCTCAAAATTTGCGCTAGCTAAACACGCCTGGGACGAGCCGTTGATAAGCATCTCGGCTACCAGTAAAGCTGAGAACATCCACCTCATCACCCCAATGATAGGCGAATTGGTGCATTTAAATGATGATAATCAGCAGTTCGCTGAGTGGTGGAAAGGGGTGAATTAAACTGTCTAGTAAAGGAATTGAAAACCCTT